>JABHWQ010000070.1 GCA_018657655.1 Chloroflexota bacterium
AATAAAGGAATGCCGCCTGAGCCCCTGAGCCTAACAACTTCGCATCATAACCCGCCGTACGATATTCTCTTACATAATTCCCCATATGTATGGGCGGGAACACGTAATCGCAATCCTTGAGGGCCTCCACTTCCGGGCGCCATGTGAATGTGCCTGTAGGGGCAGTGTATGATCCCTGCCAGTCATACTGATCCGGATGGGCCTTGGCATATTCCTCCGCTCCGTCATGGAGTGCCAGATTGTACGGTGTAGACCATGCTGCCGCGCCAATTTTGGCTGGGCGATCAGCGGGAAAATCCGGATCGTTTTCGGCGACCCATTTCATAATCGTATATGCATTATCCTCTGGAATGGTGGTTGGCATAAATATGTAACCAGGCGGTGTGAGGTCTGCTTTACCAGCGGCTGGTGAGAACATGACCATACCATCCCCTTCGAGATTAGGCTTGAGAATTTCACCAGCTCCTGGTACAGGCGTGAATATCAGGTCTGCGCCCTTTTCCTTAAGCCACTTGTAGCCTGGAATAAATCTGGCCGGATCATAACTTGTATCATAGTCGACCACTTCCAATTCCACCCCGGGGATAAGGTTTTCATCGTTGTAGTATTTGACAACATCAGCGAGAGCCATGTTTATCAATTCATCTGCTTTCGCAGTCGCTCCAGTGAAATCAGAGAGATTGCCGATAGTAATCTTGACCGTACCACCTGGGTCCGATGTTTTTGTGGGCTCGGTGGTACCATTTTCTTCCTCATCATCACCACCGCCACATGCTGCAACTAATGGAAACACCAGCATTAATATAGCTAATAAAAGAACGAATTTTCCAATTAATGACTTCTTCATTTCACCTCCTTTTCATAGTGAAACACCGATCTAGCAATCAGAGTATCGTCCTTATCACTTCTTTGAAACTTGTCTACTTGGTTATAACTCAACTTCCTTAAGGTCATCGGCCAGAATGAGTTTCGGTTCGGTTAGTTTTTGGATTTCTTCCGCAGTCCAGCCCGGCGCATACTCTTTGAGAACCAGGCCTTTTTTAGTTGGTTCGATTACAGCAATATCCGTGATAAGCAAGTTAACACATTCTTTTCCAGTCAATGGATAGGTACATTCTTTCAAAACTCGTAACTCACCAGTTTTGGTTACGTGCTCCATCAGGACAATGACTCTTTTAGCGCCGTAAACCAGATCCATCCCCCCACCAATGCCGATGCTGGTATCTCCGGGGATTGACCAGTTTGCCATATCACCCGTTTCTGAAACCTGATAGGCGCCAAGGCAAGTGATATCCAGGCGTCCACCCCTCATTAAGCCGAACGAATCACCCATATCAAAAAATGACATCCCTTCTTTGGGGAGAAAGTATCTGCCCCCGGCATCAATGTATTGTATCTCAACCTTTTCAAACTCATCCACCATGATGATGCCACCGTAACCAAGAGCACCATTTTCCGATTCAAACATCACATTCCGGCCTTCCGGGATGAAAGTGGCGCACAGATTCGGTATCCCCACTCCCAGATTGACAACATCGCCGTCGTGGAATTCCTTGCTTGCCCTGAGGGCCATTATATCTTCGGACAGCTTCTCTTTCATCAGTTATCCCCCTCTTCTTTGACCATTTGTTTGGCTTGCCCGATAACGGCACCCCTGACCTCGGGAATGGATAGCATTTCATGGAGTTTCTTCATGGTATATTCATAGCTTCCCCGAGCACCTGGTTCATTTACCACGATCCGATCCACAAATGCTGCTGGGGTGACGATTTCATCCGGATGAAGCTGCCCTGGTTCAACAAGCTCGTCCACTTCAACTATTGTTGTTTTACCGGCCATCGCCAGTACCGGATTGAGGCATCTGCAAGTACCGTTATAAGTCAGGTTGCCATATTTATCAGCTTTATCAGCTCTGACAAAGGCAAAATCAGGTTGAAGGGGCGTCAAGAGGATATATTCCTTGCCATCAAAGGTCCTCTTTTCTCTACCCTCCTCAACAACTGTCCCGATGCCAACAGGGCTATAGAACGGGCCCATACCCCTGGCCCCTGCTTGAAGCCTGGCCACAAAATTACCGTGGCCTATCACTTCCTTCTCAAGCACCTTTTCCATTTCGACAAATTCAGCGGGAAGGTTCGTGGTATACGCATACCGAGAAGCTGCTGCAAAAAAACCGGCTATCAGCTTTTTCATCTGGGGCAGAAGCATGAATGGCATCACGACAACTTCTTCAGGGAATGGCGTATACATGAAGTTCTGTGTAATGATGGTGAGATCTTTTGTGCCCTGTTCTCTCAGAGCCAGTATGAGGTTTTGGGGGCCCCCAGCAAGGCCCCAGTTGTTCAAGGCAATACTTGCCCCATCTGGGATATCCGCGACAGCTTCTTCAAAGCTCGGGATGATTTTGTTCATCTTGTTATCTCCTCAACTATTTGTAGTCACTTTGTTGGACGAGACTATGCACAATACCTTCTCATTTGGTCATGTTTTTCATCTTTCGATTCAAGCTCTCAATCCATATTCTATCATTTAATTAAGAACTATATGCACCAAATGAACCCCACCTCCGCAGGGTGGGGCACCCCCCCTTTTTTTGGCCAAAGGGGGACAAATCCCCTTTGAAAACCCCGGTTGGGGAACGGGATCGAGAATACCCATCAATTCCGATGGCAGACTCTGTGAATAAAAAACACTCGGCGTCTAGCGCGGAACACTTTTTTATGTTGATCACTCCCCCTCTGCATTAACAAAATCCGTAATTCGTCCATCCCAAAGGGATTCAAAGTATTCCAGGCACTCATCACAGCTCTCGAATGCCGGTTGACCAAACTCCTGCCAGCCATCGTCAAGACAGTCTGAGCCACCTTCCGTAAGGGTCATCTTTTCCAGCGCGGCTGCTTCCACATCCTCATCGTTGAATGGGATATCCAGCCATTCTTTTTGGGAATACATTTTAGTCTGGTCAATATAATGCGGCGAATTTGGATTGGCTGTGAGAGAATAGGTGAGTATGCCACGGAACCGCGGTCCATTCTCTGTGAATTCTATCGCCATAATCCAGCTTGAATGCCACCCTTCCTCCAT
>JABHWQ010000032.1 GCA_018657655.1 Chloroflexota bacterium
ATTCATATCGGCATGCAGAGCATTTCCTCTTATCTCTCCTTACTGCCCAACTCTTTATATTTCCGCATCTTGGACAACTTCTTTTGTATGCCATACCACCATTCTCTCATATTTCGGTGGCTTTTTTAAGATATTACCCTTGATTACCATCGTGGGAAACGTGCATTGAGGATTCCACTCCTTAATGGTATCCAGTGCTTCCTTTCGTTCCGAATCTTCAAGTTGGTCCACATTAACGTAGCTATAACCTGCGTGCAAACCGTCGAGTAAACCCTTGGTCTTTTTGCACCAACCGCAAGTGCTCAGGGTATAGAGAGTTATGTCCCCTTTATTCTCCCCTTCAACTCGTGTCATTTTCTCGCTCACTGGCATTTCATAGTCCTCCCTTAAATATTAGCTCATGTTTAATTGCCATTTTGCATTCAGTTACTATGAATCACCTTTGCTCACGGCGAGGGATTGTACCATGTCGGCCCCAAAAGGTTCATTTCCTCTGGCCCCCATGTGCCGGGCTCATAAGATTGGACTGGTATTGATGGGTTTCCACATAGATGCTCGTATAGTCTCCAGCTAGCCTCAATCTGACTATCACAAACAAACAGTGTCTGATCACCGATCACGATATCAAGAATGAGATGTTCATAGGCATCCGGCAGTTTTCCGAAAGCATCCGCATAATGGAAACTCAGTTGCTGCGTCGTCAGCGATATCGGATCACCGATAGACTTGACCTGAATATGAAAATCGATCCCTTCCTCGGGTTGAAGGGTAATGATCAGCAAATTAGGTTTGACGTTGTCCTCTGATTCGGAGGGATGAAAAATGGAAACCGGTGCCCTTTCGAAAGCCACCACGATCTGAGAACATCTCAAAGGAAGATGTTTTCCGGTTCGTAGATAGAATGGGACTCCTTTCCAGCGCCAGCTGGCAATCTGGAGTTTTAAGGCAGCAAATGTTGGCGTATTGGATTGGGCGGAAACCCTGTCTTCCTGCTGATACCCGGAGTATTGCCCCAGAACCACATCATCAGGGTGAATAGGTTCTATCTGCCCTAGCACTTTCAATTTCTCGTGGCGTATTGAGCCCGCTTTAAATGCAGAGGGTACTTCCATTGCCACCAGACATAACAATTGGGTCAGGTGGTTCTGGATCATATCCCGTACTGCACCTGCTCTTTCGTAGGACTGAGCCCGCGACTCTATGCCCAGGCTTTCTGCGACGGTTATCTGAACGCTTTCGATATGTTCTCGATTCCACAAGTGTTCAACAAACGCATTGGCGAAACGAAACACCAATAGGTTCTGAACAGTCTCCTTGCCCAGATAGTGATCGATGCGGTATATCTGCGATTCATCGAAATATCGATGAATCCCGGCGTTAAGCTCCTGCGCCGAAACCATATCCCATCCGAACGGTTTCTCCACAACCAGCCGTGTCCAACCTGGACTACTATTTAAATCCGCTTCACCGAGACCCTTAACCGCGTCTGGAACCGCGTCAGACGGCAAAGCCAGATAGAATAGCCTGTTACCCGGAAGCCCATGCTCCTGTTCAATCTCCCTTATTCTAGCGGCCAACCCCTGAAAATCAGTACCACTCCCCGAACCCAGCGACTGATAATGCAATCGGCACTCACACCAATAGCTAACCTGGTCAGTATCAACTGTGAGCCCTGCTTCCTCTAATACCCCCTGAATGCCTGCACGATAGCTTTCGTCGTTTAGAGTGACATCCACATCAACGCCAAGAATGATGTGATTCTCCCCGAACTGTTCACTCGCCGAGAGATTATAGACGGAAGGGAATAATTTACGCTTGGCTAAATCGCCCAGCGCTCCCAGGATTACAAAAAGGTGAGGTTCAATCTTATCTGACATACCTATTCCTCTTTTTCATTCAATTCTCTCAGGAACACTCTCGCCGGAGCTCCATCGGCACCTTTCAATTTTAGTGGAAGACACAGTAACTCATAGTCGCCAGAGGGCACTCCCGAAAGATCCAGCCCCTCCACAATCACCACTCCAGCTTCCAGCAAAGTACGGTGTGTGGGATATCCCTCCTTTTTGTATTTTTCGATGGAAAGGTAATCGATCCCGACAAGCTTTATTCCCTTGTCAACCAGATATTGGGCGCCGTCCCCCGTCACCGACGAGTAATTGGGAGTATGATTCTGCGCTAATAAAGCCGAGTTCTTGGTTCCGAATAAAATCCGGGTAACACCATTAAGATCAAGGTTATCCAGAACATGGCGGTCGATTTTGTTTTCATTCTGCATTTGGAAGAGTCTTGCCGGTCCGACGAGGATTCCCAAATCGATTTCATCAATTCCCGGAGCACCCTCTAAGAAATGACACGGCGCGTCCACATGCGTGCCACTATGAGTCCCGATGTTCAACAAAGAAACGTTGCTTGAACTGCCGTCCATGATCCGTTTTACCGGTTCAATCGATACAGGCGCGTTGCCCGGCCATGTGAGCATTTCCGGTTGAATAGTCATGCTTACATCGTAAAATTGTTTCACCTATGAATCCTTTCTATGCACCTGATGTCCCCCAAACTGATTACGCAACGCTGCCAGCAACTTCGCTCCAAAGGGCTGCTCCTGGCGGGAGCGAAACCGGGCCTGGAGCGACTGGGTGATCACTGGCATTGGCACGGCAAGCTCGACCGCTTCTTCAACTGTCCACCTCCCTTCCCCGGTATCTTCAACATAGGCTTTCAATCCTTCTAGCTTTGGGTTTTCTTCTAGTGCCGCAGCAGTCAAGTCGAGCAACCATGATCGTATTACGGTGCCGTATCGCCATATTTCAGCGACATGATGCAGATCAAGATTGAACTCCTCCTTGGCTTGCATCAGCTCGAACCCTTCCGCATACGCTTCCATCAGTCCGTATTCGATTCCGTTGTGCACCATCTTCACAAAATGCCCGGCCCCACTGGGGCCTACGTGACCATATCCACGATCGACGGATGGGGCAAGTGATTGGAAGATCGGTTCCAGCTGTCGGAATGCCTCTGCTTCTCCACCGACCATCAGAGAGTACCCTTCCTTCAACCCCCAAATCCCACCGCTGACACCGACATCAA
>JABHWQ010000056.1 GCA_018657655.1 Chloroflexota bacterium
GTGATGTCATGGTGAAATTCCTTACCTCAATTAATAGGGGCGATTGCCAATCGCCCCTAATTCGTATTCATTCTACACGTGCACAGTTACTGCGTCAATTTGGGAATCACGAATAATGCCGGCTCACTTTTTGCCGCCGTACATGGCAAACATCCCCCGTTTATAAAAACAGTCCACATCCTGAAAACCGGCGTCCTTCAAAGCATTCATCTGGCTTTCGAGAGTATCTATATTACAGTAGTGACCTTCGGCCATATACTGCTGGACCATCTTAGTAAAGATATCTTCGATTTCGGAAGAATGACCTTGTTCGATTGCCCCTTCTTTCCATAATTTCATTTGCCATTCTTCAACCGGAGATGCGGGTGCGCGGACAGTATCGATAACGATAAAGTATCCCCCTTCAACGAGACAAGAAAAAACATAGCGGAAAAAGTCGAGTTTTTCAACGTTCGTCAAATGGTGTATGGCCAACGATGATACGGCCAGATTAAATTGACGCAGTTCTATCCCTGAGGTTATCAAATCCTGAAAATTGGCCTGGATGAATTGGCTTTGTTTGAGATCGCTCAGCTTCTCACTGGCTTTTTCCAGCATACTCTCAGAACCATCGATCAGTACCGCTGAAATGGAATCATCGATCTGCAACAGCTCATAGGTAAGTATCCCGTCACCACAGCCCAGATCAAGTATGGTGTTCGGTTTGTTATTCTCCAGAAAATGCCGGTAAAACGATTTCAGCATTTCCAACGATCGCTTTCGCCCCACTATTATAGTATCGGCAATCTGAAGGTAGTTGTCAGCGAACTCTCGATTAGCCCATTGTTCCGGAAGTGCGTCAGCCATCAATCAAAGATTCTCCAGTAATTCGGTTTCACATGACAGTCGGGTGGCTTTGCCAAGATACACCACAAGAATGTCAGGAACTAAACGGATATTCAGTATTTATGGAAAACCGGGTACTATGAGGTCTTATAGTACGGAGAGTACCTCATCAACCAGCGTCTGATGATAGGACTGAATGCACTTGTAAAGATTCTTCTCCAACCAAAGGCCCGCTTCAGGTCATCAATGTAATGATCGAAAGTGTGATGCTGGAATTTGAGAAGCCTTTGTGATTCCTCGGTATCCATAAAATCGGTGTACCAGTAATCGCTTTCATCTTTTGGCACTCTGAAAGCTTTCTCGCAGACCATGCCGATCCCTAGTGCCTCGAACAGTTTCGTCTGAAAGTGCCGGTTTGTCATCTGGCAGCTCTTGCCGCCACCGAGTAGAGGTATCTTGCCGGCAGTGTCAGCTTCAACAGAATTGGCGATTGCCGTGGCAACATCGACAGGATGGACAACCTCCATTCGCTGTTCCAGTGGTATGCCGAAAGAATACTCAAGAGAACCTAAACCAAGGGAATCACTACCCAGCACATTGACTGGCGCGGCGGCCCCGACTCTGAGTATCGTCCAATCAATACCGCTCTCCATTGACTCCTTTTCTGAAGCTACTTTAGAGTGGGTGTAGTTATCTGTTGGTTGAGGGGGTTCATCCGCCCTTCTGGGTAGTGGCTCGGAAAACCTGTTCCCATGCACTGATATTGAGCTGGTAAAAACCATCTTTGGAGACTTTTCCTGTTGTTTTGCGGCCTCTATCACGTTGTGTGTCCCTTCAACATTGACCCGATGTGCAAGATCAGGAGATTGCTCGGTGAGTGGAGGAATAATAGCAGCCAAATGAAGTATGCACCCTTGTCCTTCAACTGCCTGGGCCACGATGTCAGGATCAGTTATGTCTCCCCAGAATGTCTGGAACTCGCCGATCCTGGAAAGCCGTTCCATCTCCTTTTCATTCCTGGGATTCCGCATGTCAAAGCACAGTATCTCGTGTTTCTTGCGCAGAAGCAGGTTTTCCAATGTACTTGATCCCAGATTGCCAAAGGCGCCTGTTAGTAATATCTTCGCAAGTGGAATCCCCTTATGGATATTCAGATGATATCATACATCGAGTTGTCTCAAAAAGACCCATTGAGGTTCGAGTAACAGGACGGCACCATCACAAAGGACTATTCTGAATCACCCAGCGACTCATTCAACTACAACTGAAATGGGCAGCTTCCTTTGAGTATGGTTCCATTTCAGAGAAAAGGTTAACGGGAATGACCTGCCCCCAGTTATTGTACCACCCCCAATGTTAGAGATGGGAGGAAAGCTGGCTGGATTGTCTCAGGGGCAGGAGGCCGATATCCAAGCGAACTATGAGGTCTCACCTGATTGTATTCCTTCCTCCAGCATTCGA
>JABHWQ010000321.1 GCA_018657655.1 Chloroflexota bacterium
CTGGCGCTTTATCCACTCTCGGGTTTGCCGTCATCCAATCCAGGCTGGAAGGAATGCTCAAAATGATCGATACCTGCGGAGTCACCAATCTACATGGAATGCCCGGTTTGATGGGAGGTATTGCTGCCATATTCGTCGTCGATGGTATCAGTACGGGTAATCAACTGGCAGGTATTGGCGTCACCATTCTGGTAGCACTCGTTGCCGGTTATCTGACAGGGTTGATCGTTTCCGCTTTCGGTAGGCGGGTTGTCCCCTATATCGATTCCGAAGAATTCCTCGATGCCGAGGCTTAGACAAGCAATCGAGAATGGCTCCGAGGCATCGGGGCCATTCTGCTATAATAAACCAATGCCCAGTGAGATTGATGTAGTAATCATCGGTGCAGGCGTTGTTGGGTTAGCCATCGCTGCAGAGATAGCCGAACAGGGAAAAAGTGTTTTCGTCTTCGAAAAAAACCGTACTTTCGGTCAAGAGACCAGTAGCCGAAACAGCGAGGTTATCCACGCTGGTATCTATTATCCTGAGGATTCTCTAAAGGCAAAACTCTGCGTTGATGGTAACCGATTACTCTATGAACTGTGCGAACAAAATGATATCCCGCACAAGAGGTTAGGGAAAATCATCCTGGCGATTAGTGAAGATGAGATACCCAAGCTAAACACGATACATAAACAGGCCTTAAAAAACGGCGTTCCTGGAATAACCTGGCTCTCCGAAGAGGAAATCATACAACTCGAACCCAATATTTCAGGAAAGGCTGGTCTGTTGTCCCCCTCCACTGGAATTATCGATTCTCACGCACTGATGCAGTTTTTCTACAGAACAGCCCTTGGGTACGGTGCCGAACTCCTCTTTGAAGCCGAGGTAATCGAGTTAAGCAAGATAGGGAACGATTGGAAAGTTAAAATCCGTGACTGGGAGGGGACTACTAATCTTGTTGGCCGAGTAGTGATAAACTGCGCTGGCCTCGAATCCGATAAAATTGCTCAATTGGCAGGGATCGTGAATGAAGAATACAAACTCCATTATTGTAAGGGAGAGTATTTCAGTCTAGGTTCAAAATGGAGAAATAGTGTCAACAGACTAATATATCCAACACCGGAACAGGCTGGCTTGGGAGTTCATGTAACATTGTCTCTTGATGGGATGATGAGGCTCGGTCCCAATGCGTACTATGTTGATGCAATAGATTACAAGGTTGATAAAACTCATCAGGGAACTTTCTATCAATCTGCCAGGAAATATCTCCCTTTCATTGACCTCGAAGATCTAAAGCCCGACTTTGCGGGCATACGCCCCAAATTGCAGGGACCAGGAGATACTTTCCGAGATTTCGTCATCACACACGAAGAATCCAGAGGTCTGCCCGGTTTGATCAATCTTATCGGCATCGAATCGCCGGGGCTGACGGCATCACCCGCCATTGCCAGATATGTAGCCAAAATGGTCTCCGATGTTCTTGCCTGATTATCGATTGCGCCAGCACACAGTTTAGTCATCAAAAACGCTCAGTCCACGCCGGTAGTCCGCCACCATAGTCGGATCCGAACAAGCGATATTTGGACTATCCACTAACAAATCTACATGGACTGTTTCAATAAGCCCCCTTGTGTTATTAGCTATAAAATTAGATCGTTTTAACCAGTCCCTTGCATTATCGCACCGCTCGGACTGCTTGACAGTCCATAATTGCGATGATATACTTCGGCAACGCGGACTGCCAAATGGCTTATTCCAGGCAAAGGCATTATATGACTGAATCAACAAGAAATGGTGATCAGGGATTAACCCTACCCTATGGCCCGACCAAGGGGATGATGCAGGCGATCCAGTTAATGCGAAAAAGCACCCCCGCAAAAATGGATAGTAATTATCTTCGTTTAAACAAAATAGCCCCTGGCAACGAATACAAGGTTATCGGAGCCCTCAGATTTTTGGGGATCACAGATGAAGAGGGGAAACCAACACAAAAAAGCCGGTTACTGAAAACCAAGGGAGCCCCTTTCACTACAGCTTTACAAGATATCGTGCGCACCGCATATGGGGATGTTTTCCGTCATATCAACGGAAGCAAGTGTTCTCAAGAGGATATTTTCAATCACTTCATCACCAAAGACTACCTGGGACCAGAGATGGCAGCCAAGACAACGCGCTTTTTCATCCAGCTTTGTCAGTTAGCGGAAATTGACCTTGGATTTAGCGGCAAAGAAAAGCCTGCAAACGGTTTGAAGAAAGGGACAAACGGCCATCACAAACAAGGATACGAACATGCGCTCCCTGTTATGACCGGGCCATCAAGCCAATTCCCTCTGATTCTGGCATTGACTCCGGAAATGGCCGCAATGGAAACTGATGAACTCGCGCAGTTCTTTAGGAAACTGAAAACGGCTCTCGTCAAAGCAAGCGAAGATTGATCCCTACGGAACATACTCCTCCCCATTTCACGTTTCCCTAAAAGGTATCATGACCGATGTAAAATACTGGGTCGGATTCAATATAATACCGGGAATAGGCCGAGTCAGATTCGGGCAACTCCTTGAGCATTTCGGTGATTTGAAAGAAGCGTGGAGCGCCGATTCATCGGATCTCTACGCAGCCGGGCTGGACAAAAAATCAGTTCAGAGTATAGTGACCCGGCGGCCAAGTATCGATCTTGACACTGAAATGCAGAAGCTTGAGCGATACAAGATCAAAGCCTTTGTTCAAAACGATCCCGAATATCCTTCAAGACTTAAAGAAATCTTCGATGCACCACCGGTACTCTATGTTCGCGGGACACTTTTACCAAACGAGGAATGGTCCCTGGCTGTAGTAGGAACTCGACGCGCCACAATGTATGGACGCGAAGTCACCGAACGCCTGGTTACCGATTTGGTGCGAAATAGAATAACCATTGTTAGCGGCCTTGCTCGCGGAATCGATACGGTCGCACACCGGACTGCTCTGGATGCTGACGGATACACCATCGCAGTTACTGCATGCGGATTGGATATTGTTTATCCGGCGGAAAACCAGAAGCTGGCGCAGCAGATCATGGAGCATGGCGCTCTGGTAAGCGACTATCCACTGGGAACCAAACCTAAAGCTGAGAATTTCCCACGACGTAACCGCATAATGAGTGGATTGAGCCTGGGAACACTGGTCATTGAGGCTACTGAAAAAAGCGGGGCACTCATCACTGCCAGAATGGCTTTGGAACAGGATAGAGAGGTTTTCGCCATACCAGGGAGTGTATTGTCAGCGGCAAGCAAAGGCAGCAATAAATTGATCCGCGATGGGGCAAAAACGGTATTAGAAGTCGGGGACATACTCGAAGAACTAAACCTAAGTATTCTTCCCCAACAATTAGAGTTGGTTGAACCGATAATACACAACGATACAGAGGCATTAATCCTGAAGCATTTAGCCGATGGCCCACTGCATATTGATGAGCTATGTCGATCGTCTTGCTTACCGATTTCCATCGTAAACAGTACCTTGACAATGATGGAACTTAAAGGTATGGTTAATCAACTAGGTGGCATGAATTACGTAGCCGTTGTTCGAGGAGCTAGAGTTAACTAATGGCAACCAAACTAGTAATTGTAGAATCACCGGCAAAAGCCAGGACCATAGGGCGCATCCTGAAGGATGGGTATACCGTCAAAGCCACTATGGGACATATTCGAGACTTGCCGGAAAAAGAACTTGGGGTCGATCCTGAAAATGGATTCACTCCTAAATATATTACTTCTAAAGGCAAACAGAAGGTTCTCAAAGAGATAAAAGCCGCAGCCAAAGATGCCTCTATCCTATATCTTGCTACTGACCCGGATCGAGAAGGAGAGGCGATATCCTGGCACGTGGTCCAAGCTGCAAAATTAGAGAAGCTACCTACTAAACGAGTAGTATTCCATGAAATCACCAAAGAAGCCGTGCAAGAGGCTTTCCGTCACCCAAAGAAGATCGATATGAAACTCGTCGATGCCCAGCAAGCACGACGCATACTCGATAGACTAGTTGGCTACAAGATAAGTCCGATTCTGTGGCGCAAAGTCATGAAAGGGCTTTCCGCCGGTAGAGTACAATCAGTGGCAGTGAAAATGATTGTTGACAGGGAGCGAGAAGTCGAGAAGTTCGTTTCTACCGAATACTGGTCAATTGAAGCCGATTTAAAAAAAGGAAAATTATTGTTCCGCGCGGAACTGGCGAGTAAAGATAAAAATAAGAAGATATCCATAGGCAACGAGGATGAGGCCAACGGTCTCTGCGCGGCCCTAAAGCAAGCTAGTTACACTGTTTCGAAAGTCCAGCGAAAAACCGTTTCCAGACAACCCGTAGCGCCGTTCATAACCAGTACGTTACAGCAAGAGGCATGGCGCAAACTTCGCTTCAGCGCCAAACGCACCATGTCTGCAGCACAAGCCCTATACGAAGGCATTACCATCGGGGAAGGTGAACCGGTAGGGCTTATTACATATATGCGAACCGATTCCACGCATGTAGCTGAACAGGCAATAGCAGAGACCAAGGAATACATAACTGCTACGTATGGCCCCGATTACGTTCCGAAATCCACCCGAGTTTTCACCAAGAAAGTGAAGGGGGCCCAGGAGGCCCATGAAGCCATCCGTCCCACATCTGTCAGCCGTAAACCGGCAATGATGCAAGCCTATCTTAATTCGGATCAGCTGAAGCTCTACGACCTCATCTGGAAACGAATGGTGGCCAGCCAAATGGCAGCTGCCCTTTTCGATAGCATTTCGGTGAATATTCAGGCTGCGACGCCATCAGACAATTATCTCTTCAAGGCAAGCAGTTCAACGTTAACCTTTCAGGGATTCCTTATTCTCTATAGTGAAGGAAAAGATGAAGAAGAGGATGGAAACGATAAACCTGCACTGCCCGAATTAACACAGGGAGATATTCTCGATCTGTTAAAGCTTTTACCGGAGCAACATTTCACCAAACCACCACCACGCTATACAGAAGCTACACTAATCAAGGCCCTGGAGGAAAATGGTATCGGGCGTCCCGGTACCTATGCTCCTATTATTTCCACCATTCAAGATCGTGATTATGTAACCAAAGAGAAGGGTCACTTCGAGCCTAATGAAATGGGATTCGTTGTTACCGATTTGCTTGCCGATCACTTCCCGGAAATAGTCAACACCGGATTCACGGCCCAGATGGAAGAGAAACTGGATGAGATTTCCTCGGGAAAACGAAAATGGATTCCTACGTTAGAAGCATTTTATGAGGTTTTTGCAGTCGAACTCGAAAACGCGGCCATAAATATGCCTAAAGTCAAACCCGCACCTGAGCCCACGGATGAAATCTGTGAGAAATGCGGCAACCCGATGGAAATAAAGCGCGGTCGATATGGAAGATTCCTGTCTTGCAGCAACTTCCCCGAGTGCAAAAATGCGAAACCCATACAGACCCACATTGAAGCCGATTGCCCAAAATGCGGATCCAAATTATCGGAACGGCGCACCAAACGAAAACGCATATTCTACGGTTGCAGTAGTTACCCCAATTGCGATTTTGCAGTATGGGAAAAACCCTTATCCACTCCCTGCCCCGAGTGTAGCGGGCTTTTGGTTCCTCACAAGAAAACCTTGGCTAAATGCACAAAGTGCGATTATGAGGGTAGCCTGGAAGAACTCGAAGATAAAGAATTAGTACTCGCCTAGCTCAGGTGTCTGCATGGAGGAGATGCTCAGTAAGTATGTTCGCTATCTCACGGTAGAGCGCAACTTATCACCATTCACCATCAGGAACTACTCCACTGATATACTCCATTTCTTCAATTTTCTGAAGATGGAAGAGATCGAGTCGCTGGAAGACATCGACCACTCGATCATCAGAAATTACCTCGGGCAGCTTCTGGACAATGGAACGGTTCGTGCCAGCATTTCCCGAAAAATGAGCGCCCTCCGCTCTTTCTTCCGATACTTAAACCAGCAAAACATAATCACAAACGATCCGGTGAGCAAGATTTCCGGTCCCAAGCAGGAAAAACGCCTTCCTACTTTTTTGACCTCGGAGGAGATCCTCGATCTGCTCAATGCGCCGGACACGTCGACACCCCAGGGAGTTAGAGATCTCGCCATACTGGAAATGCTCTATGCTTCAGGATTGCGGGTGAGCGAAATCGCTTCTCTGGATATGGGTAGCGTGGATATGGAGACATTCCAGATTCGGGTCTGGGGTAAAGGCGCAAAAGAACGAATTGTTCTGATGGGCCAGCCAGCGGCTGAGATTCTTCAGCAATATATGGATTTTGGACGGAACAAACTCCTTGGAAAGAAAAAGGAACGAGCACTGTTTCTAAATCGATATGGGCAAAGAATCGGCGAACGCAGGATTCAACACCTGATCAAGAAATATGCCCAACAGGCCGGAATTGGCGGACGTGTTTTCCCTCACATGTTGCGTCACACGTTTGCGACACATATGCTTAATGGTGGTGCTGATCTGCGAGTAGTTCAAGAACTTCTCGGGCATGCCAACTTAGCCAGCACCCAGATATATACCCACGTAACCCGGAGTCAAATGCGCAGTCGATACCTTGAAGCGCACCCCCGAAGCCAGGAAGCCACGAAGACAGTGAGGCCTCCCTCTACCTCATCGGATTAACGTTCCCATCCACTTCTTGTGATGTGTATTTGCTGCTGATATACTATGAAAACCATGAGAATTATAGTCATCAACGGACCAAATCTAAACCTGCTAGGCAAGCGAGATAAATCCATGTACGGGAGCA
>JABHWQ010000031.1 GCA_018657655.1 Chloroflexota bacterium
ATATCAGTATATTTGCTCTTGGTTAACTCCTGTGGACACAACCAGTCCACAAAGACTGTGGGAAGGCACAGCCCGAGCTCTTCTATCATTCTGATCGGCATGACATCAACATTGGGTCTGAGTGCCAGATATACACGGGGAGCGCCTTTCGGAACCACACCTTCACCGGAATCGATTTTTCTCTTTACCTCCCGAACCATGGTAGCGATGGCTTCAACTGCCTCAGTCCGGTATTCGGTGGCAATCGCCCAGAGAAGATACGGCAGGTTCACGTTTGCCTGGCTGATGGGTTGAGGATCAGCGGCGCTGATCATCCTGGTAATATTCTGCATGGCATACAGCCATTTGGCCACATACTTGAATCCTTCCTTGAGCTGCTCTTCATTTGTTTCAAATCCGCCAACTTCTTTGACTCTCTCGAGCGCCAGCCGAATTGTATTTGCGCTGTATTTTACGGCACGTTCGTCCAAATTCGGCCAGGAACCCCAATCCCAATCGTTAACGCCATCAAGATAGAAGATCTCAAATCCGTAAATCTCATGCATCATCTCTTCGGTCTCGGCTGCCTGATCGCAGAACCATCCGGAGCCTAATGCCAAGTCAGGTTTAGGCAAGATTCCCATATCGATCGCGCCGGTATAAATCTGATATTGAGCGCAGTGCGCTTTTCCTGCCGGCTGACCTATAAGTTCGCCTCTTTCCAAAATTGGGGTCAGGATATCAAAAATAGTTCCCCCGACCATCCAGAATATCTGGACCGGCATGCCTACCCAGGCTTTGTCCCCAGCTGCGTTAGCAGCATCCATCATGGCCAGTGTCATCTGCACCGGGAAAGGCCAGTTGCAGTTGATCACACGCTCATGTTCATCCCGGGCCAATACTGCATCAACACAGCTGTTCATCAAAACCCAGAGGAACTTCTGCACCGATACCATATCCACATCGTAGCTTCCGGTAACAGTCTTTTCGGCATGTGCGATAGCAGCTTCGTTGTTTACCTGCATCCTTTCAAGGAATGTCTCAATTCTGGGTCGCTGCTTTTCAATTTCCTCTTCGGTATAGCCGCATATTGTAAAAAGATTATCGTAATACATTAGTTTCTCCCCTGTTTCATGATCTCAACAAAGGTTTCCATCCTGGTCTTGAATGGACTTTTTTCCGAAGTATCATAGTCGGATTCCAGTTTAAGGAATGGAAGACCAGTGACTTTTTCGAATTCTTTTTGAAAAGAGTATGACTGGATATCATAACCATCTCGGTATAACATTTGATACCAGAGCAAGCCACTCACCTTTTTCTCCTTAACCATATCGAGCAGGTAATCTACCCGTTCCCTTGTGGGCCTGAACCAGGCAGGCGGTACACGCTTCATGAAGTAAGTATCCGCCAGAGCCCGAATAGGATCGCCATCAAGTGACACATCGTGTGCATATGGCATCAGCCCTTCGGCTGCGTCTTCGAATACAAATTCGCCACCAACTTCATCCATGAGATCAAGTATTTTCCCATCTCCCATAGCTAATGTAGAAGCAGTGAGCAGTACTTGAGGCTTATCAGAATCAACCTGTTCTTTCTGTTTCAGTTCTTCATACAGGGCTTCAATAATTTCCATGAAGACTGTTCGATCTGCCCAAACTGCAGCATGATGCAGTTTTATGAAATCGCGAGTGCTGATAACCGGAGTTTTACCGGGTTGCCGCAACGCGCCGATATTACGCAGAAGTTCTCTCATTCGATTCTGTAATTTGATCTCTTCTTTCAGTTTGTCATCGGTAATCTGGTTACCAGTAAATTCTTCAAGTCTCAGTTTGAATTCCTGAAGACTACCAACATAAAACTCGAATGCATCCTCACGTTTGTTGTGCGGAACACCATAGCGGAGAGTTTTGATGTCTGTGTAGTAATCCCAAAGGTCAGCAATCGCCCTCTGGTTAATATCACCGATAGGAGTGACCACTATATCGGGCAGTTGATAGAGAACCTCCTCCCCCATCATTCGATAGCCAATCTGACATCTGCAGAAGGTATCGATGAATCTGGGAATATAGGCCATGCTTTCTGCCACCGGTTCCGGGTCCCCTCCTCTAATCAGGCACAGTGGCAGCGCGCCAGAAGCGTAAACCATCTCTTCAGGCATGTATCCGCCAGGAATATAACCTATGATTTTTTGACCGCTTTTTTTGATCTGTCTTAGTTCAGTGCGTCTTTTTGCCAGATGATCTGACAATTTCTCCATTGCTGTCATGTAGTCTCCTTCTAATGCGTAATTCGGTATGGTTTCACGCATTACATATTTTATTTTACGAAGCTGATTTGGTGAAGATTGTAATGATATTGGCTATTTATCAGTAATATCATCATAATGATTATGTTACTCTTTGGCACAGAGGTTGTCAAGACCTGAGAACCCAAAATGTGTGAGGTCAGTGAAGTGTGAATAGTGGCACGAGGAATCGCTAAATTCCAACTTCAAACAGTCAGAAACAAACTACAGCTTTGGACCAATACTTTAACAAATGAGCAGCTTTCTAAAATATACAAATCCAGAATCAACGGTCTCTTACTATTACGCTATAGCCTCGATTAGTAAGGTCAGAGATCAAGCCGTTTGCATCTTCGGTATTCACTTGCACTATAAGGTCTCTCGTTTCCCTCTCGATTGAATCATCGACGTGAAGGGCTTCGATCTGCAAACCCGCCTTATTGATGAACCGCACGACTTCCTCGATTTTTTGAGTTGTGTCACAGCTATAAATGTGAAGGCGCACTCCGGGCTTACCAATCCCTAACAGCGGATTCATGATCCTATAAACGAAATCGTTTGTGGTTACTATACCTACAAGGCGCTCTTCTTCATCCAGAACCGGCAACGAGCCAACCCCATGTTCCTGAGCTAATGCCAAGGCACTTTCCGCGGTTGTACCCTGGGGAACGGATATGACCCTCTTCGTCATTATTTCAGAAACGGTCATTTTGTCTAAAAGATGATTGATCTCCCAAACACTGAGGGTAGTAGCTGCTGACGGTGACGCTTCTGCAACTCTTCTATCACTCACCATCCCCACGAGCTTCCCTTTATCAACCACCGGCAAACGGCGAATTTTATGTGTAACCATATATTTTTTTGCATCAGCTACAGTTGTCTTGCTTGAAACCGTTACAACATTGGTAGTCATAAATTCCCTGAGTCGCATAGCAGCCCTCCATTTTTCGCGGTTCGATTGCATCATTGTCACACTTCAAATTCTTCCTGTCAAGAGGGATGTCACTAGATTGTTTGTATGACACAAACTGGAAACCTTTTTCTCATTATCCAACTAATGATAGAATGGACATGAAATGGTATACGATGTGATTGTCATCGGAGCTGGGCATGCCGGTTGTGAGGCAGCTCTTGCAGCCGCCCGAATGGGCAGCAAGACGCTTCTTTTGACCATGAATCTCGATAATGTCGCCCTCATGCCCTGTAATCCGTCCATTGGAGGACCCGCCAAAGGACACCTGGTCAGGGAGATAGACGCCTTGGGTGGCGAGATGGGTCGGAACATCGATAAAACATTCATCCAGATAAGGATGCTGAATACGGGCAAAGGACCGGCGGTCCAGGCGCTTCGGGCACAGGCAGATAAAAACCTCTATGGGCTATCCATGAAACACACCCTGGAAAAACAGGATAATCTGCACCTTAAACAAGCCATGATCGAAGGAATTGATACTGAACAAACAGATCACAATCCAATATTCAATGTCATGACGAACACCGGTTGGACCTATGCGGGAAAGACAGTCATTATCA
>JABHWQ010000107.1 GCA_018657655.1 Chloroflexota bacterium
ACCACACCGACTCGCTTGATTTCCATTATTCCTCCTTTAGCCAATGGCTATGGCGGGTTTGACCCCGGCCTTTTTAATTGACAGTTTAATTATTTTCTCTTGTATTCAGCAGTTCTTTTTTCCAGGAAAGCTGCTACACCTTCGAATGAGTCGTCGGTAGTGAGAATGTTATCAAACAGTGCTTTTTCCATATACAGGCCGTCTTCGAGATTCATATTCAATCCACGGACGATGGCTTCTTTAGTGGCTTGAAGGCCCAGTGGCCCTCTTGATGCGATTCGGGCGGCCATTTCTCGCGCGGCTGGCATTAGCTCATCATAGGGTACGACTTTATTCACCAGCCCGATACGATATGCCTCTTGAGCATCTATGTTCTCACAGGTCATGAGGATCTCGGCCGCTTTCCCTGAACCGACCAATCTTGGTAGTCGCTGAGTGCCTCCCCATCCGGCGATGATACCCAGATTGACCTCAGGCTGTCCCAATATGGCGTTTTCTGAAGCTATTCGTATATCGCACGCCATGGCTATTTCCATACCGCCACCCAGCGCCAGACCGTTGACTGCGGCGATTATTGGCTTCATGATGTTGAGTCCCCGAGTGATCAGGGCTGGCAGTACATAGTTTTTATCTCTAAGTGCAGGGATCATTGTTTTGACATCTGCACCGGCACAAAACGCCCTTTTGCCGTTGCCGGTAACGATAGCAACCAGTGCATCCGGATCATCACGGAACTGGATCAGTGCATCGCTGAATGCCTGGAACAGCTCTGGGCTCATGGAATGAAATCCTCTTGGATCGTTAAATGTGATAGTAGCTATATTGTCGGATTTATCGTAGAGGACCAGTGTATCGGACATGTTCAACTCCTTGCAGTAGTTCTGATGTTATGTAAAGTAATCCCCCCTTCTCCCGCTTCATGCCCCAAAGGGTAATATAGCATAGGGGATGCTTACGGGCAACTTGAAAAGACCCTTATAAATACGTCAATTTGGGGGTTTGCCCTCTTCACAGAGTTCATTGCGATAGATTAGCATGGATTAAGGAAGTAGGTTAATTATGATCATCTACGATAGTAATGGGACCAGCATCCTTAGTGTAGCTTCGAACCGGGCCGAAGACCACTACAATCTGGGGGTCCATAATCACAACCAAGGAAAAATCAACGAAGCTATTGCTAACTATATTGAGGCCTTGAGGCTGAGACCTGATTTGCCTGAAGCTCATGTTAATTTGGCTACACTATATTACTCGCGAGGCAAGGTTATTGAGGCTATCAAAGAGTACAAAGAGGCGTTGAAGATCAATCCTGATCTTATCGAAGCTTATTGTAATATGGGGAATGCCTACTGTGACTTGGGAGAATACAAGAACGCTATCCTCTGTTACCGGGCATTTGTTGAGCAATCATCGTCTCAATACTCCTCCCAGGTGAACCAGGTTGTTCAAATGATTATCGAGCTGGAACGGCTCATTTAGATAGATTTGAGTCGTCTTCCTTCATCTAGCCCTCTCCAACGCTCTGCTAAGGTCATCCGGTAAAACGGACTCGAATTCAACATACTCACCATTGGACGGCAGACGGAATCCCAGCCGATACGCATGTAAAAACTGCCTTGTGATGAGTTTAGATTTTCCTCCGTAGATCACGTCCCCAACTACCGGATAGCCAATCGACGAAAGGTGCACCCTTATCTGATGGGTTCGTCCGGTTTCCGGGCTTATTTCAAGCAGTGTACAGTCGACTACGTACTCCTGCACTTTATAGACTGTACGTGCCTTCCTGCCCGTGGTGACAATAGCCATTTTTTTTCGATCTTTAGGGTGGCGCCCGACCGGTCCTTCAATGGCTCCCTCTTGAGGGGTAAGATGTCCTGTGACCATGGCCAGGTAACCTTTTGTAATTTCCCGGTTTTTAATTTGGGTTGAGAGGCTAAGTTGAGCAGTATCGTTTTTAGCTACTACCATCAACCCCGATGTGTCTTTGTCCAGGCGATGTACAATTCCCGGGCGCAGTGACCCTTTGATTCCGGCTAGGTCCGGGCAATGAGCCAGGACTGCATTAACCAGAGTTCCTGTCCAATTACCTACGGCCGGGTGCACAGTCAATCCAGCCGGTTTGTCTATTACAATTATGTCATTATCTTCGTAGACGATGTTCAGCGGGATGTTTTCCGGTTCGATTTCTATCGGTTCCGGCGGAGGCACCGTGATAGTGATCCGTTCGTTTATGGTGATTCCCCGTTTTGGCATTGCCGTGTTACCACCCACGAGCACTTTTTCTTCCCGGATTAGTTTTTGAATGTGGGCACGCGATAGCTCCGTATGTTCAGCGATATATTTATCCAGCCGCCCCCCGGTCTCTTCAACAATCAGTTCGAAAGTCTTTTCCATTGCTTTCATTCTATCATGTTCATGTCACGCACAGAAACATTGTATGCTATAATTTCTTCGATGCCTGAATTGCCAGACCTTGAAGCAGTAAAAGCCGTACTTGGCCCAAAAATCGTCGGCGTCAAAATCGGGCGTGTTGAGGTGTTACAGCCCCTGGTGATTCGCCAACCCGGGCCCGATGATTTTGAATCCATCCTTACCGATAACACTTTCCGTGAGATTGACAGGCGCGGGAAATTCCTCTTGCTTACCCTCGATAGCCGCCATATATTAGCTATTCACTTCATGCTTACCGGCAGGCTTCAGTATTGTGGGGTCAAAGAGAATCGCAAGCCTAAAACATGTTTCATTTTGAATATGGAGGATGAGAAGCAGGTCCGCTATTTTGATAGCAAGCAAATGGGCAAAATATATTTGTTGCATAAAGGACAGTTCTCACAGATTCCCGGATGGAACGATATGGGTCCGGATGCGATGAGTGATGAAGTAACTCTGACGATCTTTCAACAGCGAATGAAGCGATTCACAGGACAACTGAAAAACGTTCTAGTGAACGATACGTTTCTAACTGGTATCGGTAATGCCTACGCCGATGAGATTCTGTTTGAAGCAGGCGTTTATCCCTTCTGGCCGTGTACGAGCCTTTCCGAAGAGGAAGTCGAATCACTTTACCACTCGATGAAATCGGTGCTTGCAGAGGCTACTGAGATCGTGACTGATCGAATGGGAGAAGACATTTCTACAGAGATTCGTGATTTCTTAAAGGTGCATCGCAGGGGAGGGAAGACGTGCCCTGTGTGCGGTTCCCAGATTTCCGAGGTTCAGGCTAACCGCCGAATCACCAGCTTTTGCAGAAATTGCCAGAAAGCATAAAGTTGAAGAGAGTGTGCAATTTTGGGAAAGTTGCTTGAGAGGAATGTTTTCCTGAGTAAATGAGGCCATCACCATGCAGCATTTACTGCAGGTGATGGGTGATTATGCAGGATCGATTTTTCGCGATGCCGGGGTGAGCCTACGCTGATCTGAACATCGGTTCTTTACCATTTATAGTAAATACCCTAGTTCTTGTTCGCTTCGGCAAATGCCATCCATGCCTCATCAGGCATGAAATCGAACTTCATCATGTGGAAGATAACGTATTCTTGCCACGTTCCCAAGGCATCTACAAATTCATAAATGTTCTCGAATTGGAGTTCTGCCCCATTGTGAACTACATGAATGTGATGATCTTCGGATTCCCAAATATCAGGCTGCATTTTACACCTCCTGAAAACGCTTCGTTACTTACATTTAGCATACATTCTGACGGTATCCTTCTGAAAGGGTGCTAACACTCAACCTTTTGGGCCGTATCAGGGGGGAATTAGTGGGGGAAAACCACTAGATCATTGAAGTGGAAAATTGTGCTGAAACTTTATGTAAAATAGCTGAATTTGGAATGAAAAAGAGCCTTATGCTGGATAGGTGTGGCATAGGGCTTTTTAATGGTTGAGGGATAGTTAGGTGATATGAAATGTTTGGTTGATTGGGCAGGTTAACTTACCCTCCACTGGGAATTATCCCGAATCAGCTCGATTGTTAGTGTTGTAGTAGGTTTCTGTATTATCACAGTGGGAGAAGTGGCTGTGATTGTTACTTGGACTTTGCACGTTTCCTCATCAAACGAAGGCACTCCGATTTTATCTATGCGGAAGGTGAAATCCATTGACTCGGCATAGTCAAGATATTCTTGCCATGTACCGTCATCGTTTGCTGTCAGTTCTACAAGACGGTCTTTATCATATGCGTTGATCACGTCATAGAATTCTCTGATGGATAGTTCGATCTCTGCCACAGCTTCTCGGGCTTTTTCTGATTTTACGGTGATATAGTTGGTGCCGCTCCATCCGGAGCCCTCGCCATACCCAACCAGCACAACGGAGTCATCACTCACTTGTCGCTGAACGATTATAGCTGTGATAACCATTAGTATCGCTAACCCAACGCCTAATAATCTGAACATGCACCACCTCCTGTGGTTTGCTGTAGTCATAAAGCTTCCCAGCCAGCTATGTTGCATTATATTTTGTGCAGTAACATCTTCTCGACGGGGCCAGCCCTCAAAGAATTCTACGCGTTTTCCGCAGAATTTGATGTCGATTTGTTTAGCGGGTATAATTTTATTACAGGAATGTGTTGCTTGGACCCAAGATTTTGAATCTCAATGCTGGGTTGAATTACCCGTAGCAATATTTGCGATGGGGTAATTCATTAGCGTGGGATTGAGAAATAATCATGGAGTGAGGATAATGGCGAGCTTGTATCCGGCCTGCATGAATTGCAAAAAACTAATCAGGCATATACAGACTAGGCTAGTGTGTCAACAATATCCCAAGGTGATTCCTCATGAAATCATTATGGGAAAGAAGTGCCTGTACTTTGAAGACGTTGGGGGGAAGAATGGGGGCAAGAACTAGATTGTAAGATGCACTTTGCGGGTAGGTGTTATTTTGTATCGGTTCGGAGTTCTATGAGGTATTCCTGTCCTGAAATCCTGCTCCAACCGGTGTAGGTTTCCCCCGGGGCTTTGATGTTGGAGCAATCTGAGTACCGCATTGTTTGCAGAATGTGGCGTCTTGGGATGCAACACTTGTGCAGTTGATGCAGTACATTTCAATTGATTGAATTTCTTGCGTTATTTTTGAAACAGTCTTTTGATTGTCTTCAGTTCTTTTGTTGCCTGTGAAAGATATCCATGATCCCAGACAGGCTATGAGGAATCCTCCAACAATACAAAGCCAGCCTAAAACCGCCTGCTCCGCGCCCGTACTGGCCTCCAGTTTCAAGTCGTCAAATACAAAATCAAATCCTATGCCTGCAAAAACTGCGCATATGATTAGAGAGTTGATAAAAGCTGCCCATCGCCAAGCATTGCCTCTCTTTACACATGCAAAGTTGCTTTTTGCAGCCAGGATAGCAGCCAGTAACAACTGGATATAGAAAACCGGAATTACCCAACCCACTAAAGTCTACTCCTACGTTCCGAATTTAAATTAATGCCTGCCATCACACGGCTTGCATGTGTAGTTTACTTTAGTGAGTCCGGCAAACAGGTAAATAGAAGGTGAATAATTGGGAAACAATGGTCAATGTTTTCATAGGGAATGCCGCTCCTGTAGCCGGACAATAGGTTTGGAATCAGTTGAGCACGTCTTAGAGGAACTCGCGAGGAGACCCGGAAGGAGCAAAATATGACGGAATCATGAGGAGTGGTGTTCCATTTGTATTCAGGGCGCAAAGGATTTCATGCCAGCCTGAAGCGTTATAAAGCACCGTGTCGTATCTGGAGCCATTTCATTGGTCTGCCTCACCCAATTCGTACGGTGGGTTCATCTTGACAGACCATGATGTCATCGTGGTACTTTCCTGACGAAAGTCCGGTTCCTTCGCAATTCAGACATACATAAAGGAAATGACTAAAGCCATCGCAGTCAGGACAGTTTGTCTGCCCTGCCGAGCTATGGACAATACCTTTACCTGTGCATGTCTCACAAGGAACTGCGAAGATGCCTTTTCCACCACGTTCAGAACAGCATTCGGTTGAGATTGCCCCCCCCATTCATACGAGGCAGGTGCATAATAGCCGATTTATTCGTCGCCTAACAAGAAAGTTTAACCGCAGAACGTCTAGGTGAGGTCACCCAAAATTTGTTAAGACGTGTTGAATAGACTTTGTCAAGGGCGAGCACATGTATATACAAGGGTCGTAGCGTTACACGACAGGTTGAACCTGTATAAGGCACCGTTGTCTTTATTATACTATGGCTCATCTTTGAACAGCGGTTCATGACAGTCAGGGCACTCTCTCCAATGGCTTGCTACCATTCTGTGGCACAGTGGACATTCGTATTTGAAATAGAAGCTATTGTAGTCCTTTATAATAGAGGGATTAGGAGTTGGTACCCTACCGAGAGCATCAGCTGCAATTTGGCGAACTTTCTCCGAATGGTCCTCGTCACACGCTTTGGTTAAGGCTTTGTTGGCAACTCTATCGTTGATAGCCCAACACAGCACCCAAGCAGCACCGCACCGTATCTCCTCGTCAGGATGATTTTCCAGAGCCTCGACCAGCAAATCCATGCCTACGACTGATTCCAACACAGTGATAGCGACCTCACTCGGGTCATCCGATACTTGTTCGCTTAGGAGTCTGAGCAACGGC
>JABHWQ010000030.1 GCA_018657655.1 Chloroflexota bacterium
CATTCATATCGGCATGCAGAGCATTTCCTCTTATCTCTCCTTACTGCCCAACTCTTTATATTTCCGCATCTTGGACAACTTCTTTTGTATGCCATACCACCATTCTCTCATATTTCGGTGGCTTTTTTAAGATATTACCCCAGATATTATCTTTAGTGTATGAATAAGGGCGAGTTCAAAATCAGTCCCAAAACCGTTCAACATATTTGTGACGGATCATTTACGCATTCCGATCAGCTTTTCCAGTGTTAGCAACTGATTTACTTTGGGAGTGAGCAGCAAAACCAGCGCTGCAATGAAAATGAAAATATCAATGGTGATGCTCTGCGCTACTGTAAGCGTAACGGTATCGCCAAAACAACTGCCACATTTATCTTTATCATTAATAAGCGAGTTGACATTGGCAATCATAAAGCTTATAGCCATCAATAGAGTAACGAGTGCGCTGGGCCTGCGTAATATACCGAATAACAAATATACTCCAACCACAAGCTCAATCCACGGCAATGCGTTTCCAAAAACGGTTACCAGGACATCAGGCAGTAGATCTTGATCCTTGACGATCTCTACAAACTTGGTATGGTCAGGCAGTTTGCTCACTGCAGAAACGATGAAAGTCACCCCAAGCAGAAGCCTTAGCGTTAGGTTCAAATAGCTGTTAGAAATCAGTGAGCTAATCCGCTGCTTATCAACTCTGGCCATTTGTCGCTATCCCTTTAAGTTCCTCATCAATGGCATGGATTAAATCGTCGAGTGTGCCCGGATATTTCATGTACTCCGTATCATTGATGAACAATGCTATACCGCTAACGCCCCTGTTTTGAGCCTCATCTATTGCCACTAAAACTGCCTCGGTATACTCGCCATTGTCCAGCGATTCGGTAAAGTCGACAATATCGAGCCCTACCTCCTCAGCGGCGACCATCAGTTCCGAAATATCTTCAGGCACGTCAAGGGTGAACCGGTCGTGCATTTCCCATAACTTACCCTCAGAACCGGCAATCTCCAGCGATTCGGCGATCTTCAATGAAAAATCGGAATTTATACTGGGGTAATGATGATACACAAGTCTCACTTGATCAGGATACAAATCTAATGTCTGCAGAGCTAACTGCTCCTTTTCGACGCAAATATGTCAGGTAAAATCCACAAATGCATGCAGCGTTACAGAAGCAACTTCGGGTCCACGGCTCCAGGATTCGAATGGGTCCAGAATCTGTTTCTTCTCGCTAGTCCACAGGGCAAAACCAACCACTAGAGTGGCGAGCGTCACTAGTAAAACAGAGACAAGATATTTCTTTGTCCACATATGTCTAACTCTTTTGGCTGATGTTACCTTTTCGAAGTAACTCTCCGATTAATTTGCCGGCTTCTGCGCTCTCACTATGATGCTCCTGACTCTCTCAGAAGAATTGCCATCATTAAACTCTCGTTCTGCCACAATCTCTACGTTCTCGAATCCCGCCCGGATTATAGTATCCAGGTATTCTTGTTTGAGCAATGCACCCGCAAAACAACTAGTCCATGCATCGATGCTATTCTTTGTTTCTTCAGAGAGTTCTCTGGTGACGACAACATCGGCCAACCCGAGTACTCCGCCGGGTTTCAAGGCCCGAAAAGCCTCGTTAAAAACGCGAGGTTTGTCCAGCGAAAGGTTAACTGAGCAATTGCTGATTACAACATCTGCTGTACAGTTATCGATTGGTAAATCCTCAATCTCCGCCACGTGAAATTCAACATTGTCATAACCGTAGTGCGCTGCAGTTTTAGTAGCTTTTTGCACCATTTCCTCGGTCATATCTATACCGATAACTTTACCTTGTTCACCGACTTTCTTGGATGCCAGGAAAACGTCGATACCACTACCGGAACCCAAGTCCACGACTGTATCACCGGGTTTGATAGTAATCCCTACCAACGGATTACCGCATCCCAAGCCCATCAAAACCTCGTCAGGGATTTGTTCCAGATCCTCCCTCATGTACCCTATAGCTTCTGCTTCCGGGATGGTTCCCCTGGCGCAATGTAGACTAAAACAATAGGGAAAGCACTCATCGCTTTCTATGGCTTTGGCTGTAAAGGTTTCTATGACTGCAGCCTTGATTTCCTCTTCAGTCAGGTCCGGTCTCATTTGAAGTCCCTCATTCATTCGATTGTCCCGCCTCCAACCACCACATCCCCTTCGTAAAAGACCACTGCTTGTCCGGGGGTTATTGCTGGCTGAGGTTCTTTAAACTCAACGTGAACTCGCCCGTCTTGCAGTGGTGTTATTTGTGCCGACTTTTCTTTGTGATGATATCTAATTCGGGCTTTTGTTTGAATCGGGTAGAGTAGCGTTTCGAAGGCTATCCAGTTCATACCGGTGGCGGTAAACTCGGTGCCATATACTTCATGTTTAGATCCAACGATAACAGTGTTTCTAGCCGAATCGATCGCCACGACAAACAGCGGTTCTTTGGCGGCGATACCAAGCCCTTTACGTTGCCCGATAGTGTAATTAATTATACCACGATGCTCACCGAGTACTTTTCCTTCGCTATTTTTGATCGGTCCGGGTTGTGATGCTTGGACGGAATGTTCATTCACGAACGCAGCATAATCGTTATCCGGGATGAAACATATCTCCTGACTCTCGGCTCTCTCGACTACCGGAAGATTCAATTCCTTTGCCTTCATTCTAACGCTTTTTTTGGTCAATGTCCCCAATGGCATCAGAGCGTGCCGGAGCTGCCGTTGAGTTAAGGCGCTCAGAAAATAAGACTGGTCCTTTGTAAGATCAATCCCCTTCTTGAGAAAAAAGAGCTCACCCTCTTTCTCCAATCTCGAATAATGACCGGTAGCTATTAAATCGGCTCCAAGTGACTTGGCATGATCGAGCAAAGCACCAAACTTTATAAGATGATTACATCGCACACAAGGATTGGGAGTCCTTCCCAGAGCGTACTCACTACAAAAATAGGAAATAATATTTTGTGAAAATATATCGCTTAAATTAACGATGTGATGGGGGATATTCAAAATTAGGGCAACTTCATTGGCCTGGGCTGCATCATCTGACGGCGCATTATTACTAGAGTGTACCAGCATTGTAATGCCGAAGACATCATACCCCGCATCTTTCAAAAGAGCGGCGGTGACTGATGAATCGACACCACCGCTCATAGCTACAGCTACTTTGTTCATAGAGTCTATTCCTGTTGTTGCACCATCCGCTGGTGTTCTTTCAGGGTGCATTTGTCCATTACCACCAGAAGTTTTGCATTCCTTGCTAGGCCTGCTGCTTCCTCGTTTATCACCCCTTCCTGCATCCAGATGGATTTGGCGCCTATTGTAATGGCTTGATCGACTATTGGACCCACATCTTCTGAGCGCCGGAAGATATCAATCATGTCCACCTTTTCCGGTATTGAAAGGAGGTCCGGGTAACTTTTTTCGCCCAGTATTTCAGTAGCTTTTGGATTGACTGGGATTACCCGGTAACCTTGCTGCTGCAAGTATTCCGCAACTTCGTGGCTTGGGCGGTCTTCTTTAGGGGAAAGGCCGACAACGGCAATCGTCTTGCTCGTTCGTAGAATCTCCTCTTCGGGTTCCACTATCCCGTTGATCTTCATATGCATCTTTCGCATACACTTGTTCATAACCACCGAAATTCCGGCTTCTCGGGCAAGTTCGGCGGCCTCATCATTCGTCACATCTTCCTGCATCCAAACGAATCTTGCACCGATTTTGATGGCTTCTTCGACTATCGGAACTACATCCTCCGACCGACGGGAAATATCGACTACATCGATTTTTCCCGGTATCGATGATAAATCGGGATAGCTCTTTTCTCCGATTATTTCTTCGGCTGCGGGATTCACAGGGATAATTCGATATCCATACTCCTTGAGATAACTGCCCACTCGGTAACTTGGCCGATCCTTTTTGGGTGAAAGTCCAACGATGGCAACCGTTTTGCTTGAATTAAGTATCTCTTCCTCTATGCTCATAATTGAAACTCCCGGTTATGGTTGAGATATGATTGTGACTACATTTTAGCATAGGAGTACAAGTTGTATGTGCAGACCGTAAGGAAGGGCAGGGAAATACCACGATCGGTATTTATCGCCGATGGTTCTCTATCTGGCAAACCGGACAACTGGAGCATTCTTCGCATTCGAGTTGAAACGTAGTGTGGCCAATACCAAATTCATGTTCAAGGGTCCCATTGACCTTATCAACGATTCCTGCGCAGTCGCTTACCAACCGATCATCAATCAAAAGGTGGGCACTCATGGCATATACACCAGATGTTATCGTCCAGAGATGTACATCGTGGACGTCTTTAACTCCATCGATATTCCTGATCTCTTTACTTATCCTGTCCATATCGAGGTGTTTGGGAACTGCTTCCAATAAAATGTGGACCGATTCCAGCACTAGTCCCAATGCTCCCTTGAGGATCAACAATCCAATCAAAATGCTGATGATCGGATCAGCATATCCCCAATCCGTTACCAGTATGATAATGCCGGCAACAATCACTCCTAGGGAAGAGAGTGCGTCTCCCAACATGTGCAGAAAGGCACCTTTGACATTCAGGTTGTGACGACTACCCGAGTGCAGTACCGAAATGCCAATCAGATTAGCGATCAACCCTATTACCGCAACTCCCAACATCAAACCGCCTTCAACGTCAGGAGGCTCCAATAAGCGCTGATATGCCTCATAGAATATGTAGGCGCTAATGAGCAGCAGTATCGTTCCATTGGTCAGGGCAGCAAGTATTTCTGCTCGCAGATAGCCATATGTCTTGGTTGAATTGGCGGGTCTTTGGGCGAGTCTAAGAGCAAGTAAACTCAATCCAAGCGCCAGGGTATCAGTGAACATATGAGCAGCATCGCCTAACAAGGCCAGGCTATTGCTCAATACTCCACCGATAATTTCGATCACAGTCATAAAAGCAGTGATCGAAAGAGCAATCAGCAAACGTTTCTGATTGTCCCTTGTTGAAGAGTCGTGTTCGTGAGTGTGTGTACCCATAGTTTTAATGGTGGTAAAAAATATATAGAATCTCAAGCAGACTAAAAGCCAGGAAGAAAAACAATGAAGGGTAGCGATTTGCGATTACGAAGTTGTTACCCGCGACAGCAAACAAAATACTCTTATGAATTACAGGCTATCCAGAACCTGTCCCAAAGTATCGAATTCCTGGAGATAATTTTCCAAAGGCACGTCATTACCATCGATATCGATGGCCCATCTTTTTTGGGAAGTCCTCAGAGCCACTCCGATGGGTGTTAGGGAGAAATACAGCGAATGCCCGGAATCGTTATCTGCCTTAAAAACCATCACGTTTTCCAACGGAACAACCGTTATCTCGCCGATAGTTATGGGTTGCCCTACACGTGCCTCTCTCATTTTCGATAGGCCATTACCATCGATTTGACTGCTCTTAGTGTGGTAGGTGAAAAGGCGAAAAGTAGTGTAGGTTTGATAAATTTAATCGGAACTACCCTTAAATCGCCACTGAATCGACCCCTGAATGTCTCATGTTCGAAATCGGGTCTAACTCGTGTGTCAACTGGGGAGAAATGATCAACGAAAAATGTCGCAGGGGCGATCGCGGCAAAGAGCATTGCCGTGTCAGCCGGGTCGTCCAGACCAATCCTGATATCCAGTTTTAACTCGCGGATAGTTGCAGTCCGCCGAATCCCCTTCAAGAAACGAATAAATTGCCTTACAAAACCTTTGGTTCTCACCAAAGCGAGGAAGGGGCGAATGTTCCCCTTCCATTTCCGTTTTCTCTTTTTCTTCTTTTTGGGTTTGGCTTTCTCTTTTTTGAATTTGATGTCCTTTCCGATCAACCCATACAACCACTCCACCCTTGCCTGCGATCTCAAGTTATCCTCTTTTTCAAGGAAGAATCTAAGGTCGATGGGTATCGCCAGCAGAACAATAAAAAACAGGATTATGCCTAATAGTGTGGCAAGTATCCACAAATCGAGTTATTCTTCCTTCCTATCAAAACGTTTCTCAGCCACACGTCCAACTACATCAGTAACTTTATCAACAATGGTGGCAGCTCTTCCCTTGATGGATTCAACCTTAACACCATCCTGATTGATGATAAGCACGGCAACAGGTTTTATGCCACCAACACCACCGGTTCCTTCCCCAATTCCTTCTCCCGATCCTTCACGACTGTGGCCCTTGTCGCCTTTACCACCACCCTTTCCGGAACCACCACCCGCACCGAATGCAAAGCCGATGCTCATCATGGGGATGACAGTGTTGCCTTCGATGGTTATCGGCTCCCCAATCACAGACTTGGTGCTCAGAAGTTTCTCAATTTCTCCCATGGATGTTGCTACCAGTTTCTCGATGTCTTCCATTTGTTCCTCCTTCACTTACTTGTGATAAATATTTGATAGTTTATCAGGCTGGCAGAACTATATCTGTGACCCTGGTCATATCGTCTGCGTTAGTGTGTGATAAAAGGTATACACTGCGGTTATGGATTTGTCAATACATTTCTTCAGGTATTACGGGATGATGAATCCGAGGTATTGGGAAAGGTTGCACAATGACAGTTGGGAATGGTACAAATGAACTAGCCCATGAAACAGTTAAAACTACCTATGGATTCTATCGACTGCCGTTACTATCAGGATTGTGACGCACCGATGTGTCCCAAAGATATAAACTTTGGAAGATGTCTCTGGTTTCCTGGCGAACCAACTTGCCGTTTAAGGGCTGTTCCTGATTGGGTCATAAAGCAGAAAAGGATAGCCAAGCTTCCCAATATTGACCCCAACAAATACTTCACTCTCCGAATGCTCAATTCAGTAAAGCAAGTAGATAATGATTTGCAGGGGATAGACCCTGAATATTTCGGTGGCGATAGGCTGTGGCTTTCCAAACGATCTATAAAGGTTGGTAAAACAAAATCCGAAGATGGGCAAATAAACTCTGACTCCGATGCAAAGCCTCAAGAGAATGTTGGGAACTATCCTCTTTTTTAACTTGCGTCATAAACGGATTTGTGCGTTGGTTCTGCTAAGTTGGTGTACACAAAACCGATATCCTGTGATAAAATTACAGCGAAGAACATGAAGTACTCCTTGGGTTTAGATGCTGGCTCGGTCAATGCCAAATTGGCTCTCATAGATAGCGACTCCAAAATAATTCATCTGGACACCGAAAGGGTTACGGTTGGCCCCAAGGCGGCAGTAATCTCTCTTCTATACCGCCTCGCGGAAAAAATCGATTTAACTGATATCGATTTTGCCGGTGTTTCCGGTTCCGGCAAGGCAGTTATCCCCAAGGAATTGAACTGGACTGAATACAGTAGCCCCCTGGCGATTATTTCCGGTCTTCTTAGCTCTCACAAAGATGCTAAAACCATCATTCAAATCGGTGGGCAAAGTTCACTGGTTATCGAACTTGAAGACGGATTGAA
>JABHWQ010000029.1 GCA_018657655.1 Chloroflexota bacterium
GAACCGTCAATGGGTGAACGCAATTCAGAGCGAACTATACGAGTGGGAATCATTGGAACCGGATGGGTTGCCACAGCCCGGCATATCCCGTCCTACCAGCGAGATAGAAGAGCCAAAACGGTAGCCATCCTTGATCGGGATGGCAATAGAGCGAATTCCGTTGCCAAAAAGTTCGGTATTCCATCTTCTTTCAATAGCCTGGATGATTTCCTGAAGGAACCGCTGGATGTGGTTTCTATATGTACACCTCCACAGGTACACGCACCAATAGTAGAGGCAGTTATTGATGCTGGAAAACATGTCCTGGTAGAGAAACCAATGACAATGACATCCGAAGAAGGACGTCATCTGGAATACCTTTCAGATGAATCAGGACTCACTGTATGTCCTGCTCACAACTTTAAATTTTCCCGATCGGCCCGAAAAGCAGAATCACTTCTTGCGAATGGCCAAGCGGGGGAAGTGCAATCGGCTATGGGAGGACAGTTAAGCAGCTGGCAGCGGCGTCTTCCGAACTGGTACGGTGAACTGCCGGGAGGGCTTTTCTTCGATGAAGCTCCTCATTTGCTCTACCTCATGCGACACTTTCTCGGAGACCTGAACGTAGAACAGGCATGGCAGACCGGTGAGCCCGGTGATTTATCACATCGAATGGAAGCTCGCTTACAAGGTAAGCAGGGTGCCAGCTATCTGACAATGTGGTTTGGAGCCCCCTTTTCGGAGTGGGTACTCATCCTGTTTTGTTCAAATGCGGTGCTTGTGCTGGACCTTTTCCGGGATGTCCTGGTGCATTTGCCTCCCGAAAAAGGTCACAACGCGACTGATGTGTTAAAAACGTCACTAAAGGGGACCTTTGGATTCTGGAACGGTATCGGGGCTTCAGGCTTTCGATCTATCCGCAAACAATTCTTATTTGGGCATGACCTCTTGATAAAGGAATTTCTGGATGCAGTGATTGAAAAAAAGGATTCTCCTGTATCCACAAAAGAGGGGTGGGAAGTGGTGTCTCTCATTGAAGATATTTTGCACCAGGCCTCCCCTGTTCCCTCTTTGGTATGAGTGATTAGATATGGACACAAAGACAAATAAGCCCAACCTGTTCCTCACTTGGTTAAATGAACAAAGGAATTGTGTTGGTGTTCTTCTTCTCTTGTTTTTGATGTTGGGGGTTTCTGCCTATCGATGGATGGAACTCAGTGGAAATGCGGCACCTCCGGGTTCCGATGGGGGACAATGGCTCGCCTTTGCACATCAGTTGTTTGGGGGAGAACAGATAAGGGCCGGATTTCAATCATACCCACCCCTTTTCCCATTGCTCGTAAAAACAGTTTCGGTGGATAACGGTTTGCTTTCTCTGAAGTTCCTGGGTATAGCTTGCTCTGTTCTTATTTGTGTGCCGGTTTATATACTTCTGCGAACCGCTGTTTCTCCTCTGATTGCTGCTGTTGTTGCTATCGTATCAGTACTGAGTCCCTACAATTACGAAGTCCTCTGTTTTGGAGGATATCCTCAGTTATTGGGAACTTTCTTCCTTATTTTCTCTGTGTTTTTCCTTATCAAAGGAATGGATACAGGCACCAAAAAATGGTTCATATTATCTGCTTTTACAGCAGTGGCAACAGCGGGTTCAAATGTTCTTCCAACCATAATACTTGTCATGGCTAGTGGTATGGTTCTTCTTATCATGTCAACCAAACTATGGCGTGAAAACAAACCCGCCCTTTTTTGCAGGATACGTTTGGCGTTGGTCTGGTGGGCAGTGCCTGCATGCATTATGAGCTTGGCTTTTTTTACTACCTACTACGACTATCTGAGTTCATCCGGATCCGTGAATTCAAGAGATTTATCATATATGGAAATGCTGAGATGGTTGGGTGAGTCATGGAAGTGGGAGATTGTGTTGTGGTTCGGTATTATCAATTTTGCTGCTGTGGCCTTTATTCTTAGCCCGAAATTGCTTGGTGGTCGCAACTCGTTGATTTCAACTGGAGCTGCATCCGTTTTATTTGCCGGGATTGCCGGATTTCTTATACTTCGTGAGCTGAGGTGTCTGGCATTTATCGAAATCGGACTAATTCTGCTTCTTGGCATCGTCCTGGTTCCAATGGTTTCCTTGTTCAGGCACCAGCCGGCAAGACATGTTTTTGCCGTAGCATCTCTGGCACTGGTTGTTTTTATAGTGTCTATTATCGGGGTAATTGGAGATCGTCGGTTTGAGGTTGCCGCTGGCTGGTATGCAGTAGTAGATGATTCTGTGCTTCCAGCTATGGAGTGGCTTGATGAAAACAGAATCAACGATGCAATAGTTGTGGCAACGGAAGCTGAAGGCGGTCACAATTTCGGTTGGTGGATTGAAGGCTATACTCATATGCCGGCTTATACAGCCACCGATCTCGCGTGGTTCATAGATGGAGAGGAGCATGCTCAGGTAAAGATGGCCCATCGGCTGCTTTCGGAAGATATTTCTTCTGAAGAGATAGTCTCTCTGGCTGAAAGCGAAGATATCCGATTCCTCTTTCTGGATAAAAGGGTTATTCAGTCATCGCTGGGTAACTTGATTGCAGCGGGATTCGAGTTCAGTTTCGAGACCGATACTATAACCGTGATGAAACGGGGAAGTGAAACAGTTTTATCTGAAGGCAAAACTGAGGGTGCCCATGAATGAAACTATAGCAATTGATGAAATTACCGGACCCTTTGAACCTCATGCGCGAGGTTTGGGAAGGTTCGGAACTCTCCTTGCGGGAATAGGTATATGCATGTGTATTGTGCTTGTTATCGCAATCGTTGGGGATACGCAGAAAATACGTGATTCCTGGGATGCATTCCGTTGGGATAGTCTCATTCTTATTGGTTTTCTGGCCGTAGTTAATCAAGGATTGCGTTATTGGCGCTGGGAGATACTTCTAAAGAAAGTAGCCCCGTCAGTATCTATTAAACGGTTCACATCTATGATTGCCTTTGGAGCTGGATCTCTGCTTATTTTTACTCCGGCACGAATTGGTGAAGTGGCCAAGAGTATTTACGCACGGCGCTTTTTCGGTATTCCTGTTTCCAAAAGTGTTTCTATTCTAATTGCCGAACGTCTTGCGGATCTCGTTGTCATGGCACTGCTGGCTATTCTGGGGCTACTGCTGTTGGGTGATTTCTCTCACCTTGTTATAGCGTTATCCCTTTTCTTGTCGGCTGTTGCACTTTTCATAATTTGGGGACTATCGGTGAAATGGGGAATCATCACCAGAATTATGCATAAATGCTTAGGGTCAAAGCTGGACCAGGTGATTCAGCTGGTGAGTTCAAGTCAGCGCTTGATACTCACTCCCAGGATTGTCGGAATCAATCTGTTGTTGGGAGGTATTTCATGGTTGATTGAAGTGCTGATCTATTTTTTAAGTCTCTCGGCTATAGGGATTTCCACAGATTTACATTTGTTCGTTATAGCTCTGGCTGTTTTCCCTCTTGCTTCATTGGGGGGAAGCCTTTCTTTCCTGCCGGGAGGCTTGGGCGCAACCGAAGGCGGACTTGTGGCCCTTGGGATTCTTTTAGGAGGTCTTTCTGAAGAAACTGCTCTTATGGCAAGTTTAGTTTCTCGCGCCGCTATCCTCGGGGTTGTTGTGCTGGCTGGATTTGCGTCTATGTTTTTGCTGAACAAGGTGGCATTTGGGAGTGAACACGGCGAATGCGACGATCCGGGTTAGTACCAGATTCGCTTTTTAGAATTGATCATGTGCTCGAACCTGAGTTTTTTAACAGGTGAACCCGTATTACTTTTTGGGGGCTGTCATGTTTGTTTCTGTTTTATGCACTGCTTATACTCAGGACGAATACATATCGGATACTCATGGTAATATTTTTGGAATCGTGGAGGGAAGGTAAAATGCATACACGATATATAAGAACCAACAGAATCTTTTTGAGTGCTCTGCTGACATTGGCAGTTATGACGATGTTGGTGTTCACTTTGTCTTTGGCTGTTGATGGGATTGGTTTTACTGAATCTGTCTTTGGCTATGGATCTGGGTATAGTAGCGGTAGCAGTGGTGGTGGTGTTACATCCAGTAGCGATAATGGTGTTGAGGAAGAATCTCCGGTACTAACCGCCGAAGTTGTCTCAAAAGATATTACCGGCAAGATCGATGCTGATGGTGTAATGACTCAATCAGTTATGGTCGCTTCTTCTAATGGCAACGCAGCAGTTGAAGTGCCTGCCGGCACTACGGCCAGAGATGTTGATGGGAATGCTCTTACTGAAATAACTTATCAGGAGGCTACGCCTGCTCCGGTTTCGCCCGGTAGGAACATGGTGGTTGTAGCTGATTTTGGTCCTGATGGTGCGACTTTTAATCCTCCCGTAACTGTAACCATGACCTACGATCTGGCCGCATTGCCGGAAGGGGTGGCAGCAGAAGATCTGGTTCTGGCTTATTATGATACTGTAACCGGTGATTGGGTGGAACTTTCTGCTGTAGTGGTGGATACTGTGAATCATACTGTTAGCGGAGCTGCCAGTCACTTTACACAATTTGCCGTATTAGCGGAGTCGGAAATTGTAACTGATCTCACACCTGCAGCACCCGTGTATGTATCTCCTGTAGTTGAACCTACTTCACCTGAGGTTGTGTCTACACCAACACCTGAGTCCACATTAGTACTTGATCTTGCACCTGATGCTTCTCCGGATGGTGACGAATTCAGACCATTGACGAGCAAGAGCGATAACGACTCAGGAGATGGCATTAGTTACTGGTTGATCATTATCCCAGTGATTGCCGTCCTATCAATTAGTCTGGCAGTTTTTTATACGGTAAAACGGCAGAGAGCCTGACCTGCGCGGAACAGTTACTAGCCCGGCATCAATACAGTAGACCTTCTTTCGGGAATGTGTTATGCATAGGGTGTGGGAAAAGCAGATACGAGAAGACCGAAGTAGGAAGTCCTGCAGCAACTACGAGAGCAATCTATCCGTCTTCGCATGAAAGGCTGGCCATTTTCAATAAGGGTTGAAACCCTCTCGTAAGGCAGGGCATCCTGGCTAAGGGAGATGCTCTCCTCAATGGGGATGGTCTGCATCAATTGAGGTTTATTCTCGAAGAATTGCTTTCCGAACATGGGAAAGCATTCTTCATTGAGCTCGGCAAACTCTTCATCAAGGTGAGCCAACTGGAACTTGTAAATCCCTAAAATCCAGGGCATCATTTTGTACACCCGGACTCCTCCAATATTGATTGAAAAGATCTGGCCCCGCTCCCACATCGAGAAGAGTTTGTCATCGATGCCTTCCAAAGGACGCCCGGTACGTTCGGCTACTTTCTCGGCGGTTTCGTAGGTCAGCCTCATATCACAGAAGAGCTCCGCCTGCTCAGGAGTAAATATTTTCCTAAGCAGCTCTATTTCCACACCGGTGTCAGTCGCAGGAAGACCATTTGGCAGAGTATCGAGAACCTCAGCCAGCCTTTGATGGACTTCGTCAGCCATGACTTAGAACCTCCTTCATCTATGGTCGAAATACCGATAGAATACAGGGGCAAAGTTCACTTCGAAATGAAGCATCTGACTTTACCACACATTGCGCTTGACTACAGCTTTTTTAGGACGTAGCTGGCGAAAGGTATTTTGATAGCCTGTATTGTACGGTATCTGCTATAATTCCTGATGTAAACAATGCCTGAGCTACCGGAAGTCGAAACCATTAAAAACGCGCTCGCTCCTGTTATTGTGGGACAGAGTGTTGTAGACGTTACGATATTTTGGCAAAAAGCTCTGTCAAAAATTTCGCCTGATGAATTCCGCCGGGGACTGATCGGACAAACGCTCAAGGGAATACGCCGTCGAGGCAAATATTTCCTTTTTGATCTATCCGATGGTAAAACTATGGTTCTGCACCTCAAAATGACTGGGGCTCTACTATTCGAGACGAACTCCGATCAAAAGCACATTACGGCCATTTTTCAGTTGAGTGGAACGGACCTTTACTTTATCGATCAGCGTAAATTCGGATCTCTCTGGCTGGTAGAAGACTCGCAAGAAATAGTCGGCAAGCTGGGACCGGAACCTCTAGACGATGCATTCAGCCCAGGAATTTTGCACCAGGTAACCAATCGTCACGGCATACCCATCAAAGCGCTTCTCTGCGATCAGCATGCAATTGCCGGTATCGGGAATATGTATGCCGATGAAGCTCTGTTTGCAGCCAGAATTCATCCTTTGAAGAGAGCCAAAGACCTTAACATGAGCGAGATCAACGGCCTGCACGATTCCATAATTGAAGTACTGAAACGGGGAATACAACACAACGGGGCCAGTATCAGTACCTATCGGCTACCCGATGGTGCGGAAGGCATGGCACATACCCAGTTTAAGGTAGCGCACCGCCGAGGCGAAGTATGCCTAACCTGCGGGTCTCCTATCACCCGGATCAGCATTCGCGGACGAGGTACTTATTTTTGCCCACACTGTCAGCCGGAATAATCCGGTGCGAGACATTATGGCAATCGATGAACTAACCAGCCTTTTGAACCAGGTCGAAAAGAGGTTCGAACAGGAAGGAAACCTGATTCAAATAGAATCGGGAAGGGCGATTTTTGTCGGTGATACTCACGGAGATATCGATGCAACCCAAAAGATATTCGAAAAATATCTGAACCTTGAAAACAAGATCGTTTTCCTGGGTGATTATGTAGACCGTGGTCCGGCGTCAGAGGAAAATCTGAGCATACTTTTAAAGATGAAAATGGAATACCCCGATAATCTTTTCCTGCTGATGGGAAACCACGAAGGCCAGCAGGCCATTCCGTTTCGCCCCGCTGATTTCTGGGCTCGACTGGATCGGACCCGATGGGACCGGTATGCCGAAGGCTTGGCCAAACTCCCTCTGGCCGTCTCGACATCCAACGGGATTATCGCGCTGCATGGCGCACTGCCCGAAGTTGAAACCCTTAGGGATATCGAGAATATTGAGTTTGGGAGCCAACAGTGGCGGCAGATCACATGGGGAGACTGGCAAGAAACAAGCGGGGGCTATCTTGGGACCGGTTTCCAGTTTGGAAGGCTGCCATTCGGTTGGGATTGGTTCGAAGAAAAGATGAATAAACTGAACAAGAATGTCCTTATCAGATCACACCAGCCGAATGCTAATCAAATCATGTACGGTGGACGATGCCTCACCATATTCACTTCCTCCGCCTACCGATCAGCGGTACCACAGCGAACCGTGGCTATCACCGATCTCTCGCGAGAAGTCAAAACGGTCGATGACCTAACACTTGAGGCAATCTAGAAATGCACAAACTCATCGATACCCATGCCCATCTCGACGAAGTCGATGATCTGGCCTCTGTTATCGGCAGGGCACAGGAATCCGGCCTGATAGCAATTATTGCCGTGGGAGTCGATTACGAATCCAACAGTCAGGCTTTGGAATTTGCCGAAAAATACAAGTCATTTGTATTCCCGGCGCTTGGCTGCCATCCCCAAAACCTCGCCGAAACGTCAGAAGGAATTGAACATAACCTTCAGTTCATAGAGAACAATATCGAAAACGCAGTGGCCATTGGTGAAATAGGCCTGGACTATCACAAAAGGGCAAAACAGAGAGCAAGCAAAGACACTCAACACAAAGTACTGAAGGACGTCTTGAATATCGCTATGAGGTTTGAAAAACCGGTGTCGGTACACTCCAGATACTCATGGAAAGACTGCCTGAGAATTGTTCGAGAATCACAAGTTCAGAAGGCGGTATTTCACTGGTATAGCGGGCCTATGAGCGTACTGAGTGAGCTTCACAGTGCTGGCTTTTTTACGTCGGCTACCCCCGCCGTACAGTACGGCGCAGAGCATACTCAGGCTATTAGGGAAACGCCGTGGGAAAACCTGATGCTGGAAACGGATACGCCAGTGGTTTATCATAGAGGCACGGATATGGCTCGTCCTTCCGAACCGGCAGATGTGGCCAATGTGATTCTGGAAACGGTGGCCAAACTAAAGGGTGGCAACTTGGAATTCGTTGCTCGGAAGACCACCGAAAACGCACTCGCATTTTTCGATCTATCAAATAGGGGAGTAGGATAATGGATAATACATCGAACAAATTTCTTTTACTCATGGCAGTCCTCGTTCCTTATCTTATACTCGTTGGCTATAGTATTAGTATTTATCCTGACCTCCCCGATGAGCTTTCCAATGACCTTCCCAGGTTTTTTGTATTTCTCCCCTCGTTTGCAGCCCTGATGCTTCCCGCCACATATGGTGTAATGGTGTTCTTTTTCAGCCACTACATGAAAAGAGCCCATTTCCTCACAATGGCCGCAGTGATGGATATTGGCATACTTGGGCTCATGGGCGCGGTTTACCTGATCAAGGATGCGGCGTAAGAACCTCTATTCATCTCGATTTCATTAAATCAGCCTCGAAAGTTAGTTGACAGGGCAACTATATTATGGTACATTAGTTGCCAAGGAAACTATTTTAGATAACTGTAAGGAGCACGTTCGATGATCAAAAAGGGCGGAAGAAGTATTGGTAGAAAAGTGATCATGTCATCTCGATGGGTGAATGTGCTGCCGTGGGTTGGAGTAGGTATTGCAATCGTGGGGCTGATTGGACTTATTATGGGCATCCTGACCATCTTTGTTTCCGGATTAGCGCTGGCAGGAGCTACTCTGGCGGTTATTGGTTTTGGTTTAACACTGACCGGGATTGTCTTGTTTTTCGCCATGTGCATCGTGCAGGATATCACGGGAATGTTCTGATCCTCGAATACGTCTTGACAGGTATCTGAATTAGATGGGGAATCGCAGCACAGAATAAGCCGGATAGACTAATTGAGGTGGATAATGATCCACTCAAATTGCACAAATCGGCTGAGTCAAGGTTCGACTGACAGTAACAAAAAGGCTGTTCAGCAATAGCTGGATAGCCTTTTTTATGGCTGTGCCATTATTCTATGATAGCGCCAGGGAGGTGTAGCAGAGTCTATCCCAACGTCTTATTTTTCTTCGTCAAACCAGCATAGATTACTATGAAAACAACCACAATTGTGATTATTGAAAGTATTTGGCTTAATGGGCCATCTGCTATTTCGGGGAGGAATAGATCAACATCGATGATATTGAAATAGTTTAGGTAACGAATATCCAAATTAATAATAGAATAAATTACAAGTATAACTATATGAATAGATGCGGATAACAGTACCAGTCCAGTCAGTGCTTTGATATATCTATTATTCATTATAAAAGCTTGATATGTCAGATTATCATCCCCACAGAGAACAGCAAAGCGAGCGTTCATTTCCCGACCCAACTTGCTAGCTAAGCCTGTTTTCGTAGGCTTCTCGTGGCAGCAAGTCCTGCGATTGCCGCCAACAAAGCGATGACAATTAGAACCTTGCGATTCGGAGTTACTGTATTCATCATTTCATGGCAATCGTATCAGGAGACGATAGAATATGGAACTGGGCTGACCCTCAAGTTTGATAGGGAATGTACATGTAGATTGTGGACTCTGAAACATAGGGATTCCCTTCGCATGAGCATTACATTGAGCTTCTGCAAGTGATTTCAAATATTTGATTTACCTTTGCCTGTAGATCGCCAAGATTGAATTAGGGAATCTCTGAATAAATCCTGTCACTATTATCTCATGATTCGAGACTTATTCAGAGATTCTTTATTTGCTAGTCTCGCCTCCTTCTGCCTCCCGTCTTC
>JABHWQ010000111.1 GCA_018657655.1 Chloroflexota bacterium
CTCGTCGAGACCATACAAGGCGTGCTGGATTTATCACTATGTCTGGATAGTCCCGATCCTAACGCACTATCAGAGGCAATGAAAATCCACAAAGGCGAACCAATGATCAATTCCATTTCAATGGAAACGGATCGCCTTGGCCCACTTCTACCTGTAGTATCCTCCAGTCCATGCCAGATAATCGCCCTATGCATGGGTCAAGCAGCTATGCCCACCACGGTGGAAGATCGAGTCGAAGTCGGGTCTGAACTGATCAACACGCTCACCTCCCAAGGTATTCCTATCGAGAATATCCACGTTGACCCTTTAATCCAACCCATCTCTGTTGATACCAACATGGGCCTGGCCGCCCTCGGGGCCATTCAAAAAATCATGAGCGGTTTCCCAGGCGTGAATACAATTTGTGGTCTTTCCAACATTTCATTTGGACTTCCTGAGCGCCACCTCATCAACCGTAATTTCCTGGCTTTAGCTATGTCATACGGATTATCCGGAGCAATCATGGATCCGACCGATAAAAGAATCATGTCAACGCTCCTTTCAACCGATATGCTATTAGGCAGAGATGAATATTGCGAAAAGTTTATTGACGGCTACCAGGATGGCCGAGTCGTTGGGTAATAACATCTCAATCGGGATGGCAAGAAATAAGCTTAAGGAGGTCTAAAATGAGTGATTTCCAAGCCCTATCGGAAGCTGTACACAAAGGTGATATTAAAACGGCCGTAGCAGAAACCCAGGTTGCTATGGATGCCAATGCTAACATTCAGGACATACTGGACAACGGTCTTATTGCCACAATGGATGAGGTCGGCGATAGATTCTCCAAAGGGATTATTTTCGTCCCGCAGATGTTAAGGTCAGCCAAAACCATGCAGGAATGCATGAAGCTTATTACGCCGTTTTTCCAGAAAGACGGCGTAACCTCCAAGGGAAAGGTGTTGATCGGCACGGTCAAAGGTGACCTTCATGACATAGGCAAGAACCTCGTTTCCATGATGATGGAAGGTGCCGGATTCACCATAACCGATCTCGGAGTTGACGTTCCTCCTGAGAAGTTCGTACAGAAAGTACAGGAAATCGAACCGGACATTGTGGCCATGTCGGCACTGCTGTCCACCACGATGCCATCCATGCCCTTGACTATCGAAGCTCTGCGATCTGCGGGCGTTCGAGACAAAGTCAAAATAATGATCGGTGGCGCACCGGTTACCGATAAATATGCCCAGGAAATCAAGGCTGACGCCTACGCTTCCGATGCCGGGTCGGCTGTATCCAGGGCCAAGACCTTGATGGGCATATCCTAACTCCAAACGAATTCTCACCCAGAGGAGAGAACCATGAAGCCAATCGACATACCTACGTTTCAACCCCGATTGAAAGTCCTCAGTCGTGAACAAGCACTGGCAATCCATACTGCCGCGCTGGAAATCATTGAGAAGACAGGATTCAAAATGGAGCATCCCGGTGCCCTGCAAATGCTGATAGATGCCGGGTGCACAGTTACTGACGACGACTGGGTCAGGATGCCGGGATATCTCGCTGAAAATGCTTTGAAATCAGCCCCCCGTCAGATCGCCCTTTTTGATCAACAGGGCAACAAAACAATGCCATTAGTTGACGGCAATCCTTTTTATGGTACAGGGTCTGATACGACTTTTACACTCGATTTGGAAACCGGTCAGCGACGCCGCACAAATCTGAAGGATACTGCAAATTTCGCCAAGCTAGTTGATGGGCTTGAGAACATCTCCTTTGCCATGTCGATGTCCAATCCTGAAGATGTCCCTATCGATAATATCTACGTGTATGCCTTTGCCGAGATGATCAAAAATACCAACAAGCCTCTCGTATTTATCGCGGACAGCAGCAAGGACATTGCCAAAATCCACCAGATAGCCTGCGCCGTTGTGGGTGGAGAAGATGAACTGCGCAGGAAACCATTTCTGCTCAACTATTCCGAAGCCATCAGTCCACTCCGATTCCCGGAAAACGTAGTAGGAAAACTTATATTTTGCGCCCAAAAAGGTATCCCGATTTGTTTCCCTTCGGGATCGAACGCAGGAGGTGGCGCACCGGTTACTCTGGCAGGCGCCATGGCCCTGGGAATTGCAGAGAACCTGGTAGGACTGGTTGTTCATCAAATGGCGGGCAAGGGTTCTCCGTTCCTGTTCGGGCCCAACGTCAGCACCATGGATATGAAATCTACTGTAGTATCCTACGGTTGTCCCGAATGGAGTCTCACCCAAGCGGCACTTGCCGATATGCGTGACGAATTGTATGGCCTACCCGTATGGGCCTATGCCGGTGCTTCAGACTCCAAGACCATGGACGCCCAGGCCGGTGCCGAAGCTATGTTCTCTGTTGCCACAGCGATGTTATCCCGTTGCAACCTGATCCATGATAATGGGTACCTTGAGTATGGCGGTATCTCGTCGCTCGAAATGGTGACCATGATCAATGAACTGATTGCTATGACCCGGTTCTATGTTCAAGGCATCCCGGTTAATACGGAAACCCTCGCTCTGGATGCAATTCAACGAGTGGGAACCACGCCGGGCTCCATGTTCCTGACAGACGACCATACTTTTGATAATTTCATGGATGCCCAATTCATCCCAAAACTTCTCGACCGTTCTCGTTACGACTCCTGGGAAGCTGAAGGATCGACGGACCTATACAAACGCTGCAATACCGAAGCAAAACGTATTCTGGCAGAACATCGAGTAGAACCCAAATCAGACGAAATACTACAAGCCATTGATAAAATTGTCAAAGGATAATAACGGAGATTCCACTCATGAAAAAAAGTGCGCCGTTCTATCAAACAATACTTCCCGAGCATGTTCAGAAAATCGATCAAAAAGGACGCCAGATTCTCGAAGAAATTGGCGTCAGCATTACCGGGGAGACTTTCCTCAACAAACTGGAAGCAGAAGGCGCACATGTAGACTTTGATAACCATAGAGTACGTTTCGGTGGAGCCTGTCTCGATAAACTCCTGAGTCGAGCCCCATCACGC
>JABHWQ010000275.1 GCA_018657655.1 Chloroflexota bacterium
CTTTTCATTGTTAATAATACCGTTATAGATTATCTCTTAGTCAACCATGCTGTAGCCACCACTGACACTCATGGTCTGGCCCGTGATATAGTCAGAAAGAGTGGAAGCATAGAACAGAACTGCCTTGGCAATATCGATATTGGTGCCCATCCGGCCAATCGGATATGCCTTGGACATTTTGGCCCGCTGCTCCTCAGGAATCTTTTCCTGGGTAATGCCTTTGCCAAAACCTTCCTCGGAGAAAATGCTGATGCTGCTGACTTCATCATCGTTCATCGGGATGGTAGCGCCGGGGCAGATGCAGTTGAAAGTGATGTTATTGCGGCTATACTCGCGAGTCAGCGATTTGGAAAGAGCAATAACACCTGCCTTGCAAGCACCGTAGACAGCTTCTCGGAATTCACCCATGCGACCTGCATCGGAGGAAATGTTTACTACCTTTCCAGCTTTCTTCTCGATGAAGTGTGGCAGGATAGCCCGGTTACAGTAGATATTGCTCTTGAGATTGAGGTTGATTTCCTTGTCATACTCTTCGAGCGGTTTCTCCAGGAAGAACCGGTCGTAGGTCCAACCGACGTTGTTCACCAACACATCAACTCCGCCATTGTCCGCAATGGCCTTGTCAACCATCGCCTGTACCGAATCAAAGTTCGTCACATCTGTTTTGATAACACTTGCTTTGCCGCCATCAGCGACGATCTTATCTGCCACTTTTTGTGCGGCATCTTCCATGATATCAGCGATCACCACGTTCATGCCAGCGCCCGCCAGTGTTAATGATATCGCTCGTCCGATATTAGAACCACCACCGGTCACGATGACGGTCTTTCCAGCTACTCCTAGATCCATTGTTGATGCCTCCTAATGAAGTATTTTAAGTATAAGGGCAATCGCCCAAACCAACTAATAATTATATTTGGGACAGTTACTTCATGTCAACCTTGAGATAACACGATTTTTACGTAAACGTGTCATTTGTTGACAAGCAATCTGCATCTCCCTACTATACAACTAAGCATGAAAGTAATGAGAATCACTCCGGTCATCATTTTTGCCATATGCATTCCGCTGTTGCTAGTATCATCAAACGTCAGATTTGTTGTAAGTGAAACATTTTTGTATCAATACGGCTTTGATAAATATGATATCGATGAAGTTACTGGCATTGAAAACGACAACCTTATTAACGCTGCCAAAGACCTTATTCACTACTTTAATTCAGGGGAGGATTCTGCTCAAATCCAAGTTCTAAAAGATGGTCAATTAATTGACCTCTTCAGCCTGCGCGAAATCGACCATTTGAAAGATGTGAAGGATATCATACAACTGTTCTATATGTTTCAGTGGATTACATTAGGTTACATGGTGGCGTACATCGCGTTTGGATTCATCAGTCAAAAACGAGTTTTTTTTGGCACACTAGCTCAAGGATTGTTTTTCGGCAGCATCTTCACACTTGCCCTGTTTGCTTTTGCGGGAATATGGGCTCTTATTGATTTCGATAATCTCTTCCTTACTTTCCACGAGGTAAGCTTTACTAATGACTTGTGGATACTTGATCCTTCACAAGACTATCTTATAATGATGTTTCCAGAGGATTTCTTTATGGATGCCGCATTTCTTCTTGTTGGGGGAACTGTACTCGAGGCACTGGTTCTTGGCGGAAGCTCATGGACATACATTCGTCATATTAAGAAGCATCAGGTTAGCATGACTGATTAATGAAAGTTGAGGATGGAAGCCTGATTTCAACCTAATTGCACGTGGCACAACTGTTAGCCGAACAACCGGCACATGAACTCCCACCGCCACTTATCGGGGCAGATAAACCGGAGTAATCCTTGGAAAACGTGGCGAAAGCTGAAACTAACCGTTTGGCTTCCACATTACATTCATGACACTTAGCGGGTTCGTCTGACTGGCTAAAAGACCGAAGTAAATCGAAGTTCTGATCACACTTTGGACAGCAATATTCATAGATAGGCATCTTTTTCTCTCCATAAACTATCGTACATCCTGACCTATATCAAGTCAAGGCTACTGACTTCAATTATTTAATGGTCAAGTAGCATATTTTCTCTATCAGCGCAAGGACTTTCGAGCTATTGTCTTATTTGGCGCTCACGGTAGAATTGATTATGGATCAAACGTTGAGCACTTGCTCATGGGGAGGTGACAACATGACGGTCATGAAAATGTATGGAGTATGGCAGGTTGATTTATGAAGCCCTGCTCACAAGGCAGGGCGGACGCAGACCTGGATAAGGTTCATGTTCCTCAGAATATAGGGTGATTGCCTGACCAAGGCAGGCCTAATCCAGCATTAATTACTGGTGAGGACATAGCCAAGTTCAGATACCAATCGGATAGTTTTAGCAAATAAATGAAAAGGGGGGCACTGCAAAAGGCCCCTCTTTTTTCGTTTTAAAGATCAATAGTCACTTCGGAATCAACTCAACTCTATCTCCAAACTGATATCCAGAGCTTTTACAGAGTGAGTGAGTGCTCCAACTGAGATATAATCTACACCGGTTTTAGCTACAGCACCAACATTGTCCAGTGTTATGCCCCCAGATGCCTCGGTAAGAGTAGTTCCCTTGGCCGCTTTCACGGCACGTCTCATATCCATCAGTCCCATATTATCCAATAGAATGATATCAGCCCCGGCAGCAACTGCTTCCTGGGCTTCTTTTGGCGTTTCTACCTCTATCTCTATGGTCACAGTCAATGGCGTATTTTCTCGAGCTTTTCTGACGGCATCTGACACCCCCATACCGCTAGCCCACATCACCATCAAGTGATTGTCTTTGATGAGCACCTGCTCCCCAAGATTCTGCCGATGGTTGTGACCTCCCCCAACCTTTACGGCATACTTCTCAAAAATGCGCAATCCCGGTGTGGTTTTTCGGGTATCTAGTATCTTAGCCTTTGTATCCGAAACAGCTTCGACATATTTTGCTGTTTCGGTAGCAACACCACTCAATCGCTGCAGGAAATTAAGAGCTACCCTTTCAGCTTTTAGTATGCTTGCCGCTTTTCCGGTGATTGAAGCAACCCGATCTCCAGGTTCGACTTTCATACCATCCTGAACAAGTCTTTCAAACCGAATTGAAGAGTCAACCTGCTCGAAAGTCATTTCAGCTACTTGTATACCAGCGAGTACTCCTCTGGACTTCATCAATAGTGAGGCCTTCCCAATCACGCTTGGGGATATCAGGGCCTCGGTAGTGATATCGCCTTGCCCAAGATCCTCTTCGAGCGCTTTTACAACTATCGACTTAATTCGACTCACTGAAGGTTTCATTAGCCCATCCTGTTAATAAGTTCTCCGATTCTATCCAATCCAGAGATAATATTTTCCATTGATGTAGCATATGAAAGGCGCAAATAGTTATCGGCGCCAAACGGACTACCTGGCAATACAGCTACCATGGCTTCAGAAAGCAGCAACTCGGTCATATCCATCGAGTTGTTTATCGTTTGCCCGTTTATTGATTTACCAAAAATACCAGATATGTTTACAAAAGCATAGAACGCCCCCTGAGGCATCAGACAAGTAAACCCTGGTATTTGGTTCAATCGTTCAACCATATAGTTCCTTCGTTTCTCAAACTCCACCGTCATTTGTTGAACCGGTTCCTGCGTTCCACTTAGGGCTGCCACTGCTGCTTTTTGGGCGATTGATGTAGGATTGGAGGTTGAGTGATCCTGAAGATTAGACATAGCCCCGATAATTGCCTTGTCCCCGGCAACATAGCCAATTCTCCAGCCAGTCATGGAATAGGCCTTGGAAACTCCGTTAACTACCAGTGTTCTGGCTTTTATTTCAGGGTTTAGCGAAGCAATGCTAACCTGCTTGAAACCATCATAGACAATTTTATCGTATATCTCATCGGAGATTACCCAAATACCATTTTCAACCGCGACCGAAGCAATGGACTTAAGCTCTTCTTCAGAGTACACAGATCCAGTTGGATTGCTAGGGCTATTCAATATAAGTAACTTTGTCTTCTTAGTTAAATGCTCCGACAGCATCTCAGCATTAATCCTAAAACCACTTTCTTCATCAGTATCAATGACAACAGGCGTTGCCCCTGCTACCCTGATTTGCTCAGGATAACTTACCCAATATGGTGAAGGCAGGATAACTTCATCACCTGCATCACACAATACCTGGATGCAGTTATATATGCTATGTTTTGCCCCACATGAAACGATTACTTCAGATGGCTCATAATCTAATCCACTGTCTTCTTTGAATCTATTGCATACAGCCTGTTTCAATTCCGGTATACCTGACGTTGGCGTATACTTTGTAAATCCTTCTGATATCGCTTTAATAGCTTCCTGCTTTATATGTTCGGGGGTATCAAAGTCTGGCTCTCCCGCTCCAAATCCAATTATATCGATTCCTTCCGCGCGCATCGCTTTGGCTCTTGCCGTAATCCCCAAGGTGAGCGACGGGTTTATCGATTGTGCCCTCGCTGACAACATCATAATGGCTCCCTCCAAATGTACATATTTACAGTTTTGGAAGTCTGTGTCAAGCATTTGGGTAATATCATAATTCCGTCACTACTATTTTGGAAAACAAATCCATTTTCCTTACTGACAACCTGAGGCTAACTTTGAGGGTTAACCCCCAACCGAAACACTGGTCAACACTGTATTCCCAAACTGTTCAAAAGAGGCAGAATAGTTGTGCTAAGACGGCTCAATAGCAATCAATGCATGTTATAGACTTGGCATATTCTAAAAATGACGCTAGCACATGTGGCACTGTTGTCAATAATCAACACAGAAATGCAGATAGATAGTACGATTCTACCATCATCGGAATTACCTTTGGCCTATTTACCCCAGCAGGAACGACTGATACGATCAAAGTTGCCATGGTATTCAATAGGCAAATAGCAAAACTTTACAATACCATGATTAAATGAAAAGGGGGGTGATACTTCTTTATTTAATGGAGAATAAACTTATCTGCAATACAATGAACTTTAGATACATAACAACAGGATGTTCCAAGAAATAAACAACGCAATAAAGCAAACATCAAAGGATATACATATAATAGAGGAGGGTTCCCAATACAATGAAAATCCATAAGAAAGAAAAAGGTTTTACCCTGATCGAGTTGCTGGTGGTGGTTGCCATTCTGGGCATACTGGCAGCAGTTGTGGTACCCAATGTCAGCTCATTCATCGGTAGGGGTGAGACTGAAGCGAACTCCACTGAGGAGAAAAACGTCGCACTTGGAATAACTGCCGTGTTAGCTGAAACCAACTCGAGCCAGCTGGATGCTGCTGTCACCACAGCCACATCAGACCTCTCCGCAGTCGCCAGCGGCAGCGGGGCAACCACCTTGGACGAATTTCTCCAGGATGCCGACGACATGAAGTGTGAGTACACTATCACCATCGATGGCGTTGTCACTCAAGATAATTGCCCGTAATTCTGATAGCACTCACAACCGCACAATCATAAAGTCGGAAAACAGGCACTCACATGAGTGCCTGTTTTCGCTTAGCACAAACTGAGTATAAACATCAAACAGAATTTCAATATCATATTAGCGATTTAGCTAGCTATTCAGGAGGTTTCCTTGGCATCCGCATCAAAGAGTGGATTGAAGGATGTATGAGATGAAAAGAACACAACTACAAAACAATGGATTCACGCTGATTGAGTTGCTGGTTGTCGTCGCCGTCCTTGGAATACTCGCAGCCATAGTTGTACCCAATGTAAGCCAGTTCCTCACATCCGGAGAAACACCGGCAAACCAGTCAGAGGTAGACAACATATTGACTGCCGTCACGCATCTGCTGTTTGATGCTAGCGACAGTACTATCGATACCGGCAGTCAAGTCAGTAGTTGGGACCGCGATGTATCCACAGTCACGGCCGGTGCCGGATCGTTCACACTGGCCAATCATCTCAAAGGGGCTGACGAGATGAAATGCGAGTACACCATTACCAACTCCGGCAGTCGGACAATAGTGACTCAGTGCCCCACATGTACGGGCTGTTCGTAATCATAACAGTAAATTCAATCAAACAAAAAAGGGAAGGGCATCCAAACGGGTGCCCTTTCTTTATCTCAGAAAATACTTGTAGTGTAAATTGCGCGAATATCAACTTTCTACGGAGTACACTGTCCTCATTAATTCGTAAGGAGTGGTAATTCCCTGCTTAACCTTGAGCATACCATTTCTCCACATTGAAATCATACCTTCTTCAATTGCTACATCCTTTATTTCCCCCGGAGTAGCGCCATTCAGTAACATTCTCCTCAATTCCTCACTCATAACCAATATCTCATGAACTCCGGTTCGTCCTTTATATCCGGTATTGGCACATGAGGCACAACCCTGCCCATAGTAGAATTCTCTTCGTCTTTCCCTAAGTTCTGTCTCGTAAATCAATCGTTCTTCATCCGATGCAATCATTGGCCGCTTGCAATGGGTGCAAACACGTCGGATCATTCTTTGTGCCACAATACCAACCAGTGATGAAGATACCAGAAACTTTTCTACTCCAAGGTCCAGCAAACGGAAAAGAGCCGCGATGGTGTCGTTGGCATGGATTGATGACATAACCAGGTGACCGGTGAGAGCAGCCTGCACACCAATCGAGGCTGTCTCATGGTCTCTAATCTCACCAACCAGAATTACGTCCGGGTCCAACCTCATGAGAGCCCTCAGGCCTGTCGCAAACGACAATCCGGCAGCGTCGTTAACCGGTATCTGGCTTATATCATTGAACCGGTATTCAACCGGGTCTTCGATAGTCATAATATTGCGCTCATCACGGTTCAACTGATTAATCGAAGAATAAAGGGTTGTCGTTTTACCGGATCCGGTTGGCCCGGCGATTAGGATCATTCCGAAAGGCGCATTGAGCATACCACGGTATTTCTCGATACCATCTGCCAGGAAGCCTAGATCGGTCAGGTCCAATAGCGCCATCGACTTATCCAGAATACGCATTACAATTTTCTCACCATGTACCGTATCCGTGGTCGCCACACGAACATCTACCGTCTTATCCCCAACCTTCGCCGAAAGCTGTCCATCCTGAGGTTTTCGCTTCTCAGCGATGTTCAACCCGGATAGGATCTTGAACCTTGAAACTAGCGGAAGGTGCACATCAAGTGGTAACGACATGGCATCATGAAGTATTCCATCTATTCGATATCGAATACGCAACCTGTCTTCCTGAGGTTCGACATGAACATCAGATGCACGGTCGTTTGTTGCCTGGGCAATAATTAAATCGCAAGTACGCGCAATAGGACTGTCGGCAGTTAAATCACCACCTCGCCCGCCTAGTTTCTGTTTTGTGGAAGCTTCCTCAGCCGCATCCTCGGCCATCCTGGTTAGCTCTTTTGCTATATCACTGTCTTTTTTATAGTTAAGATCTATGTATTCCAATATTTCTGAAGAAACGGCTTTGACGGCTTGTACGGCCATTCCCGCCAATGC
>JABHWQ010000497.1 GCA_018657655.1 Chloroflexota bacterium
GCTGAATCTCCGGTGAACACTCTCTAATGTTTATCCTATCCATACCTCATCATATCATTTTTGGACCACAAAGTCCTAATATATTTGCCAGGTTAATAAGCACGAATTTTTGAAAGCTACTGCCAGTCACAGGAGAATAATGTTAGGGAACCTCTGATCAACCCCCGGTATCCCCCACAGTCTTGGGGGACTTTTATACCTGGGGGACACCCCCAGGCCCCCGAAGTCACCACTTATTCAGAGCTTCCTTAGTTCATTGACACGTGATGGTTATCCCCAATATATTTGAGTGCTATCACTGTTCCCAACCACACATTCGTTCGGTAGAGTAGAAGAGAAGATTAGTCGGACATTAAAATCGAAAAGAAACCGGATCCGCTATGGTATCTCCCAGAGTGCGGCCCGCGGAAATCGGATAAAGGCAAACCAGGGGGAAATCCTGGGACGCGAAACTACGGGCCTAAAGCCCTATCAGGGCCATGGCAGCCAAGCCGCCGAAGAATTCCAATTTACTCTCGGGATAGCTTTCAACAAACATCAATTTGGGGATACCAACAAGGTATCCCCCTTTTGGTTAAGGTAGCTCAAATTCGCATGAAATGAGGAGCTAATGATGGTGGATGCCTTTGGACCAAGACTATTGGAATGCTTGACGACTATTTTTGATGGTGCTGCAACCTAGATTGAATTTATCAAGCTATTGCAAGTTACCGTCCAGGTTGGCGGTGTTCTAATAACGCGATACTCCGCCGTATTAGAGACTAGTTAAAATAACGCTAAAGATTGGTGGCCAAGAGGGAGTGGTATCTCATTGCCAAGCAGATCGCGAGTGTACACAATGGATACGCGAAATCACAGTGCTGGACAGGTGAGATTTTAACACTACGAACCCCCTAGGTTCGACCTCTCTAATTGGAGGTGACCCCTATCGCCAAGAAAGTTCTGTTTGTCGACGACGAACCAGGTTACTCTAGAGCAATGACCTACACTCTAGAAAAGGAAGGCTATGAGGTGGTTTCTGCCTCGAATGGTCTTCAGGCCCTTATGAAGGCACAGAAAGAGAATCCAGACTTGATCATATTGGATGTTATGTTACCAGGTATGGACGGCTTTGAGGTCTGCAGCCGGCTTCGCAATGATCCCCAGACCTCTCCTATACCCATCATAATGCTGTCTGCAAAAGGCCAGGATGCAGATAAATCGACGGGGCTGAGAGTCGGGGCACTTGATTATCTCACGAAACCCGTGGAGAACACAACATTGATGGAAAAGATTCAAGTTTTCCTACAACAATAGGAAGATTTGGGTCCTACTCGTGAGGGAGTGCAGACGCTCGCAAAGAACAGTGTAAATATGAAGCAGTACCATAGACATTGGCAGTCATTGACAGATATAGGACTAATGGGGCATTGTCGCGTGGAAAGGAATTGCTTAATATAAGTAGTCTGCGGAGGCAAAACATCACAAGTTTTGAAACGGATAGCGGGGCTTCCAACAAACACAATCGGAATACCACAGAGACATATATCAGGTCCTCCTGAGTAAATCTGTTATCTCCTAGAACAATTTAGTACCCGCAATCAGCCCAAAGACTTCCATTACGCATAAGAAGGGGAAAACAAGATGGCACAAATAGGACAACGAGCTTCCGATCGAACACTGGGAGATATTCTTGTTGAAGCAGACCTGCTTGGTGCTGAAGAATTGGGACGAGCTCTGGAAATACAGCTCAAGCAAGGTAAAAAACTTAAAGATGTTCTAGCAGAACAGGAAATGGTTACACCTGAACTATTGGCAACAGCCCTGAGCATTCAGTTGAACATGCCTCTGATCGACCTCAAAAGACACACCGTCCAACCTCAAGCGCTGAAGCTAATCCCTGAAGAGCTGGCTAAAAAATATACTCTAATCCCACTTGATATTGTCGATCAAATGTTACTCGTGGTCATGTCAGACCCAACAGACATCTACGCAATTGAAGACCTGCAAACCAAGGCACAGATGACTGTTGAGCCCATGCTGGGAGTCCTCCATGAAATCACACAGGCTATCGATATTAACTACGGTGCAGCCGGTACCGGACGGATCGAAAAACAGGCCAGCCAAATTGCGCCATCTCTGCAACAAATGAGGGGGCGGCCCGTCGATACCGATTCCGCTTCAACCCCCATTACACAAACCTTTGAATTGCTCGTCTCACAAGCAGTAAGAGACCGGGCATCAGATGTTCACATCGAACCACATGAAA
>JABHWQ010000290.1 GCA_018657655.1 Chloroflexota bacterium
CATAGTAATCGAAGAATTCGGTGAAGGGATTCGACATTACTGGGAAACAGTGGATACTGAAGGCAACCTGATAGAAGCACTGGCTGACCGGTATTTCACAAAAAGAGTACCCCCGGCATGGTTCCGCCCAGGCAAGGAGCGGAGAGTATTTGCCGTCAAGCTGGCTAATGAATTTGAAGTGGAAGGCGTGGTTTGGTATCAGATGATGGCCCGCGAATCAGACGATTTCGAATCCTACTGGTATCCGGATGTGCTAAAGAAGGGAGCAAATGTTCCCATGCTCAAACTGACATCAGATTACGATTCCATCGAAAGAGGACAGTTCAGCACCAGGCTCGAAACCTTTGTAGAGTCGATAAGGAGTTAATCATGTATTACAAAGAACTATTGAACCTTTGCAATTACAGCGATGAAGAAATACTGCAAGAGGCCTCCCGAATCGAGAAGGTCTTCGAAAAAGCTGGAATAGGACCTGAAGAATGCAAGAGAGGGGTCGAACGGCTACATAAATATTTCTGGATGGAATCGAAAGGAGTGCGCAAGGGGTGGGGAATATGGATGAAACAGTTCATTGACCAGGTCCTGTGTACAGAGGAACATGAAAAGGTAATTTATTATACCTATCCTCTCGAACCAAGAATGGGAACTTCCATCAATCTGGCCGGATATTACGCCGCCACGCCCGAGTTCGTGAACCTGTTTATCTTTGGCCTGATGTTTGATATGGCCGATTCCTACTTTGATCTGGCTGAAGCCAGTGGAATGGCTCCTGGCGCCGGGCATTGTGGCGCAAACAAAATGAGGCTTGGAGGGTTTCTGAAAGGTCTCAATCCTATGCCCGATGTATTCCTGGTATCAAGTTTCTTTTGTGATAATGAATCGAAAACCGATGAACTCATCGACTACCATTTCCCGGGTATACCTCGAATAATCATCGATAACGTCCTGGATTCAGACTGGGAAGCATATCCCAAGAATTATCCGGCCATCGAAGATCACAGAGTTAAATACTTCGCCAAAGAATTGGAAAATGTAATCACAGAGCTCCATGAAAAGCATGATGTTCATGTGGGACCCGACCATCTGAATGCCGCCAGAATGGAAATCGGGAAGCTTTACCTTGGTTTCCAGAGGGTGCTGGAATGCCAGAAAGCCGATCCCATGCCGATAGGCAACAATAACTTGTTACTTTTCTACATGATGATCACCAACCCGGAACGTAGAACCATGGCCGAAGGTTTGGACGCCATTAATATACTGGCTGCAGAAGCGGAAGAAGTAGTCAAGCAGGGTAAAGGAGTGACACCCAAGGGAGCGCCGAGAATCGCTTGGACTATGCCATGGTTCACCGATCCTACTGTCAACGCGATGGTAGAAGAGGCTGGCCTGGCGCCAGTGGTTGCCCCGTTCTTCTGGGTTCATCCCAAAGACATGACCAAAACGGATTATCATGGCTTTGAGAAGACGGCCCAGGCCTTCATGCGAATGGGGATGACCCATAGCGTCTCAGGATTGCTTTTTAGAGTTGAGGAAGTGATAAAGCATTTCGATTTGGAAGGGATCATCTGGAATGGAATGTATGCTTGCCGACCGGTGGGTAGCTTTCCTCAGATTGTGAAGAAAGAAATCGAGGAACGGACTGGTGTACCGGTACTGGCGATCGAAACCGACCAAATGGATACCAGAGATACACCAACGGAGATGTTAAGAACCAGAATTGAGACCTTTGCCGAGACGCTGCGGATACGAAAAGCTACCGCAGGAAAGTAGGCAGTAAACAAATCACGGTACAGAGGGCGGTAACCATTGCAAATAATGGTTGCCGCCCTTATTATATCCGTAACAACCAAATACAGAGACAATCATGACTGAAAACACCGGATCCCCAGCAATGACAGGCCATCCTGCCAAATGGCAGATACTCATTGCCGTGATGGTGGGAAGCATCATGGGCCCACTCGATGGCAGTATAGTTAACACCGTCCTTCCGGATATCACCCGGTATTTTGATACGGATATCTCCATTGCCCAATGGGTGCCGAGCATCTATCTCTTAACCATCAGTTGTCTCATCTTGCTCTACGGTCGGCTGGGAGACATGATCGGATACAAGAAGGTCTTCCTCTGTGGGTTGGGCACCTTTACCCTGACATCTATTCTATGCGGTGTATCCCAAAGCATTTGGATGCTTGTTGCCTTTCGAGCCCTGCAGGGACTGGCCGCCGGGATGATGATGGCAGTTGGTTTTGCCATTATTACATCAGCTTTTCCGCCTCGGGAGAGGGGCAAGGCCATGGGAATGTTCGCCATATCGATAGCTATTGGATTGGGATTGGGCCCGACTCTCGGTGGAGTAATAGCCGAGCACCTGAGTTGGCGGTACATCTTTTTCATCAATGTTCCTATTGGTGTAGCCGCGATGATCATGGGTGGCAGGATTATTCCTATGGGAGAGAAGAAGCCCGATCAGAGGCTCGATTGGCCGGGAGCGCTGGCCGCCTTGATTTTCCTGGGGTGCCTGACCTTATACGCCAATCGAGGTGAAGACTGGGGATGGCTTTCACCCACTGGTATCACGTTGCTCGTGATCGGGCTGGTGTTCGCCGTTATCTTTTTCATAATCGAAAGAAAATCAACCCAGCCTATGCTGAACTTGAGTCTGTTTAATAACAGGGCATTCAGTATGGCCAATTTAAGCGCTCTTTTGAGTTTTATGGCATTGTATGCCGTGATCTTCCTGACCCCGTTTTTCCTGGTATTTGTGTTGCAATACAGCATACTGAAAGTTGGTATAGTGATGGTCGCCGCACCTGCGGCCACCCTGTTTGTAGCACCTGCCAGCGGAATAATGTCCGATCGCATCGGAACCAGATTGCTGACCTTCCTGGGGATGGTTATCACCACAGTGGGATTATTTGCTTTGAGCAGCCTGGATCAGTCATCCGGCGTTGGCGATGTAGTGTGGCGGTTGGTGATCATCGGGGCCGGCATGGGCATGTTCCAGAGCCCGAATAACAGCGCTGTTATGGGGTGCGTTCCTCCCCCTTATTTAGGGATTGCTTCCGGGATACTGGCAGCAATGCGCAATGTGGGAATGGTACTCGGATTGGCAGTAGCTGGAGCCGTGCTTTACAACATTGCACCGGTGACCACAACGATGA
>JABHWQ010000027.1 GCA_018657655.1 Chloroflexota bacterium
GGGGCGAGTAGTCCCAGCCTTTGGCCCTTCCAAACAAATCACCGAGAAAAGGGATTCTGCTGGCCAGTTTGATGAATATCTCTGCGGGTGGAAGCAGAGGAGCAATGTCAAGGCAATTTTCATAGCGTGTTACGGGAATTGTAGATAATGGGAATCCTTTGGTGAAATCAGAGTCTCCGGCGCGAGGGGAACCATAGATATAAACAGCAGTGGGTTGAAGCATGGCAGGATGATCAAAGTGGATTCTAGCTGCGGAGATACAGGCCATAGCCCCACCTTTGCTGTGCCCGGTAAAGTAAAGGGGCTTATCAGGATAGGTTTTATGAAAATAGGCGATTTGAACCAATATCTGCGGCCAGATTGTATCGATGGCATCCCAGAAACCATCGTGAACTCTCCCCGGAATACTGCCTTCCTGTTTTGGAGCGGAATCAACAATATCATGTAGCCAGTCCGCGAGGCCCGCGACGCTGATTGGATATGGTGGGAGGGTGCCTCTGAAGGCAACGATGATGCCGTCTTCTCGGTTCACTCCAATAAGGCAGGCATTGATGTTCAATTCGCCGCCAAAAAACGGCATAGGGGAATCGATCCAATCAACGGCTTTGGTTTGAGGGCTTGGAGGTGTGTAAATTCCTTCGGCATCGATGCCGTAAGCACAGCCGCTGGCACACAGCATCCGACATTGAATAGTGATTGCTCCAGAACTCACATTATCCCTCTTTGACTAGCCTTCCCCAACCTCTCGTCGGCTACCAACTTAATTGCCCTACTGGTCAACTTAATCTTGGTTGCTTGCCTTGACCTCGGGCACTATTTCATGGGTGGTATCAGCGTACCATGTCTGATCCAGACGTTGCTCCAGTTGCCACCAATAGACTTTGAGGTCTTCCTTATTGTTTTCGAGGCATTGTTCGATACTCTGGCCAGGTTCTATTTTGTTGAAGCTAGCGCATTGCTACGGATTCTCGCAGGGGTACCAGGCTATAAGCCCGACTATGGCTCGTACAACACGTAATAATACACGGTTGTACAAGTATTGTTTAATGATCTACCTTCCCATAGTCTCAATTCAAAACCATCCGCAGAATCAAAGGTAATCGTCGTCATCCAACCGTACACCGCAGTGAGTACATACGTTTGCGTCTTCGTCGACGTCTTTACCGCAATTAGAGCAGTAATAGACTACTTTCTCTTTTAACGCTTGCCCGCAATGAATGCAGGATGTTGCGTTTTCGGGATTATCTCCGTTGCAGTAGGGACAAACAAATTTGGGTTGCGGTACATTTGGTTCACTTGCTTTCTTTTGGACAGCAAGTCCTTCTCGTGGCTGATTGTTCTTGCTTCTGATTTGAGATGGCTTCCGACTCGATCCGGTCATGGACATCTTTAATGTAGTTGTGGTTAGACTCTTGGCAGAAAGACACGTAATGGTTGGAAACGATTTTGTGCTCAAAGCTTCATCCCTTCCTTTTTGCTCAGTTTTGCGTTTAAAAAGACTAATTAAACGTATATGGCAAACGGTTTACGACAGTCCGACCATTTGTCTTAAACGGCTGTCCAGCTCTTCAATACCCGGCGATATTGTCGCACCTTGTTCTAGGTTTTCCCATGTGGTGATTCCACTGGCAATCGTGATTGATTTACCTTGATTGGTGGTAAGTACAACATCGTGACGAAAGCCGGGGCGCTCTTCGCCAACGAAAAATTGAGGTTCGGAAACATTCCACGATATAAGTGACCATCGAGCCTTTTCTTCCAAGCTGGTCCCAACATCGGTGCGGTTTAGTTCGATGCTTACTATATCTGGGAATACGATATCCAAACGCAAAGGAAGTTTCAGACCGAGAAAGTAATATTGCCGTGTTACTTGCTGATCGACTTGACTGATAGCTATTTTCCGCCCGGTTTTTCGGTTTGGATGGATGACGATTTCTTGCGGAAGTATTTTGCAGATAGCTCCGTCCAGTTCAATTTCCATGCTGCTCCCGGATGTATTGGCTATCGATGATTTATGGGGAGCATACCCGATTCAGTTATGTTTTTCAAATCCCTGGTTGGGGCAGCTCATTATTTATCTTGATTGGCGTCTCTTCAAAATAGGAAAAAGCATATAGCATAGAGAATGGTAGCTTTTGCGGTTAACCATCCTCGTAACCGACAATAATCCCCTTCCGGTAATTCGCGATAGTTTCTTCATAGAGTTGAGGGGTCACATCATTTATTGCTGTTTCCTCATCAGTAAGTTCCCGAATGACTTTTGCGGGTACTCCGGTTATTAAGGATTTGGGTGGGAATTTCTTGTTATAAGGAATAAAGCTGTTTGCTCCGATCACGCAGTATTCACCAATATCGGCCCCGGACATGATAGTCGCATTCATTCCCACCATCACGTTTTTGGCGATCTTGCATCCTCGAATGACCGCACAATGGCCCACTGTGACATTGTCTGCAATTTCAACCGGAATCGTTCCATCGCTGTGTATTACGGCGTTGTCTTGAATGTTTGTGTTCTTCCCTATAACGATTGCCCCTTCGTCTCCTCTGACAACAGCGTTGAACCAGATGCTTGCTCCTTCTTTGATTTCCACATCTCCATAGATCTGAGCCCCCTTGGCAATGAACACGGAGCTATGAATGTAAGGTCTTAGTACGTTTTTGATTTCTTCATCCGGCATGGTATCACCTCATGTTTTGTATTGCACCATATTAATAGGATTGTCCTCATCTTGTTCCCACCCCCATAGGCTTTCCGATACGTATTGTCTCCTACGGGAGAAATGAGATTACTCTAAATCATAGGGATTACCCACGTTGGGAATTCGTGGAAAAAATAGGTATCATTCACGCATTCAGAACGAGAAGCATTACAACAAAAACGATAATCGGCATTACGATAGCCTGTGTTTTCATCTTCCGCACATTTATCGGCCGTACTTTGGCATTGATCACTACGCTCCCGGCGTAGATACAAACACCTCATATTACTGCCGGAATAGCAGCCGGGACTATTTCCATCGCGATTTTCCTTTCTTAGTGTAAAACTCCAAGAACGGTGTCACCCCAATTTTATCAGATAGTCTGGGAGTTAGGTTGCTTTGATTACGCGAGAGGCTGGTCAAGGGGATCTTTAGGAAGGGTGAGTATTGCTTCATAAAGATCCCCCACCAACTCTGATAGTATTCTTATCCGCTTCTCAGATCCTGCAGAGAAACGCATCAGGATATCATTCAGATTTTCACTTATATAAGGATATATCTTTCTTAGATTCATCAAGCGGTATGTATAATAGGCGCCGCAGTCCGCTGGGCCAAGGCTTTCAACAACACCATCGGGGAAATCCCCGAACCTAAGTATCTGGTCGAGAGGGTTCAGACCTTTACCGACGACAAACTGCAGTACGTTACCGAGCCTCCAGACATCGAAGGCCTCGAAATTCTGGCAAAGATCGAAGTCAATCCAACGGTATTCACCGGTCTGCTCATCGATCAAAATGTGGTCGTTACGTATATCCCCATGGTAGAGTTTGTGTTCGTGCAGCATTTCAATGGCTTCGAAACAGCCTGCTACCTTCTTTAGAATCGAAGACAGTTCCGTATAATAGTACTCTTCGTGGTCAATTGTCATATCGTATATTTTGCCGTATAACGTCGTGCCGTTTATGTAATCTATTACCCGAACACAATTACCAACATCATCAAACAGTGTTTCACCCTGCATGAAGCGTCGATCGCCTTTGACCAGCTCCATTACGTCAGCTTCTTTCTGGGGTCTGCGGAAACAGGGAACCTGCACCGTACCGAGATTGCTGGTAAACTCCTCGTGGAACTCGAGTTTGATGATTACCATCCGGCCACTTTCCAAATTGTGTCCCCGTTTGACCCAGAACTTTGGCTGGTCTTGCATGCCGAAACGTGGTTCATAAACGTCACCGCGCACAAAGAAATCCCTGCCCTGCAGACGAATTACCTGATGTTGGTATATCCTGGTGAATTGGGTAGTATCTGTAACTACCTCGATCGGTGATTTGGGAATTATCCCGGAGATTTCTTTTATTCGTGAAATGATACGAGAGCTTTCTTGTTCATTAAGTTTTATCATGCTTTTACCTGTCTAATACAATCTGCTGGTCACTTGGTCAGGACTGGGTGCGTCCAAACTGCCACTATATTACTCTATGGTTCTTGTAGCGTCAACGAAATATCTCGGGGCAGTAATAAATAATAAAGGTGATTGATTTCAAGATCAGCTCTACCGTAAGGTCCGCACAATTTCTCTGAGGGTAGGCCGCTTGCCGTACATGAGCAAGTAAGCGCGGAACATCCTGGCTACCAGCCACAATCCTAAGGCGATGGAGCTTGCCAGCAACGTAATACTCAAGGCCAGTTCCCATGGTGGGATATTGATATTGGCCAGCCGCATCATTACGGTAGTAGGAGCGGTGATGGGAATGAAAGACAAAGCCTGGGCGATACCCCCTTCAGGGTTTTCTCCTATAACGCTCATAAGCACCAGAGGAACAACAGCAGGCATAACAAATATACCTACCATCTGCTGGCTCTCCCGAGGACTGGTGGACATGGCGCCGAGTCCTGCGTACAGGACGGAGAACAGGCCGTAGCCCAGTAGAAAATAAATCACTCCGAACAACAACATGCTGGGAGGGAACTGTATGTCCTCCAGAACCGAAATATCAACCGAACCGACTTCGAGGAACACCCTGATAGTAACTAGCCATATGACTATCTGAATAAGTCCCGCAATTCCCAGCCCGATGATCTTACCCCTGAGTAACTGGTTGACAGAGACCGAGGATAGCAATATCTCCATTATCCGATTCTCTTTCTCTTCCGTAACACTATGCATCAGATAACCAGAGGTCATGAAGATCGACATTATAAAGAGTAGCCCAAAGAAATAGGGAACCAGGATAGCCTGAAGCTCATCGGGCGGTTCACTAACGGCGCCCGTTTCATCCAAATGCCAGGAATTAAGTTGAACCGGGTTTTTGGCCCGATTGAGCAGATCATCGTTGACCTCGCTGGCCAACAGATTGTTAAGCAGGAAGTCCCTGATCTGATACCAGGTTTTGAGGGGCACTTCAAGTTCCCTTTCGGTAGTATACCGGTCAACCAATCCGGTCTGAAGGTAGCTTTCTGGTATTACAAAGTATTCATTTATCTCTCCGGCCATCAGGTCTTGTTGGGCCAGGTCCTGATCAGGATACGGGATGAAGGTTAGATTAGCCTGCTGAGTGTAACCAGTGAATACTCCCATATCATCAACGTAGCCAATATTCTGGTGATCCGGTGTATCAGGCTCTTTATCAAGGTCTTGCACTATGTCATTGATGAAGAGGCCGAGGAAAGCGATGAAGGGCAAACCCAGTGTAAGAATGTAAAACCCCTTCCTTCTGACTACCTGGGAAAATTCATGCCGGGCAATGATCATCGTCTTCTTCATGATTCTTCCCTGGCCACCTTGATGAATATCTCGTTTAGCGATGGTGTGGATACTTCGAAACGGTCGATGGTCACTCCCCTCTCAACCAACCGACTGAGTATCTGGTTTGCCGAGGTATCCTGGTTCAGAAACAACTCAACGTAGCTGCCGTGATCCTTCACCTCTGCTACACCGGGAAGGTTGTCGATCGAACCGTTGTATTCCAGGAAAACAGAATTATTGCGAAATCGCGATCGTATCTCATGTAGTTCACCGTGAAGCACGACACTTCCCTTGTTGATCATGAGTACCCGGTCGCAGAGAGCTTCAACTTCGTTCATCTGGTGGGTGCTCAGAATGATGGTTCGGCCACATTCTTTGAGTTCGAGGATGATGGTTTTGAGCATTTCCCGGTTGACCGGGTCCAACCCGGAAAAAGGTTCGTCCAGGATAATCAGTTCGGGATCGTGTATTACCGTGGCGGCAAGCTGGATAATCTGACTCATGCCTTTGCTGAGTTGCTCGATCTTTTTCCCTTTGTGAGGTGACATCCCAAGGCGATCCAGCCATTGGTCTCGGACCTTTCCGGCTTCTTCGGGGAGCAGGCCTTTTAACTGAGCCATGTATCGTAATGATTCGGCTACCGCGATTTTTCGGTAGAGACCCCTTTCCTCCGGTAGATAGCCTATAGTATCTCTGGTATCCTGACCGGCAGACGCACCCAGAATGGTTATTTGACCGGAATCCGCCCCGATGATATCCATGAGCATACGGATGGCGGTGGTTTTACCGGCGCCATTGGGGCCCACAATTCCCAGTATTTCGCCGGACCGGACCTCAAAGGAGACATCGTTAACAGCATGGGTGCCGTTAAAGGATTTATGTACATGGGAGACTGCCACTGTGGTGGTACCGGTGGGTAACGTGCTGATTCGCAATGGGGCTGAGGATTTTAACCCGGTGGATTCGGGGGCGCTTTTCAAGTCGGGCGGGAATTCTTCGCTTTGTTTGCGCTGCCGGTATCGAAACAGAACGAATACTGCTGTCACCGCCAATATCGCCAGAGCCATTGTTTCCATAGTGCTGTTTTCTGATATCTATCACGGAATTTGATTGCTAATACAATAGTAACATATGGAAGATATCAAAGATGGGGAGATCGGACACATAAATAGATGATGTCCAATTGGCACACAAGTTGGTGTGGGAGGATTTTTGATGACTTAGATACGAGCAACTTTGTCAGAGGGCATAAATCTCGTTGCCAAAGGTTGTAACCCAGTTCTTTTTCAGAACTCCTAAAGCATCTTCGGTTCGGTCCACGCCCATAATCACGATGGGCTGTTCGCTCGCTCCCCTGCCAAGGAACGTGTACAAATACAGTACATTGATGTTGGATTCTCTTAATGGTTTGAGTACGGCTTGAAGAGCGCCGGGATGATCGGGGATTTCCACTGCCAGTACTTCTTTCACTCTCACGGTGTAGCCGTGGCTTTGAAGGACGTTGACTGTTTTTTCGGGGTCATCTGTTACAAATCTTACCGTACTGATATCGGAAGTATCAGCCACCGAGATAGCCCGAATATTTA
>JABHWQ010000291.1 GCA_018657655.1 Chloroflexota bacterium
AGGAGCGTCGAAGAACCTTTTGCCTCTGCGTTGCCATTCCGCTCTCTGTTCCCGGTTTTCACGCTCGATGTTCATCAGTGAAAAAAGCTGCCTTGCCAGAGCAATCTGTCGATCTGAATGGGGTGGCGTGAGTTGATTTGGCGGAGTTGCAACACAATCGGGATTCACGGTGGCGCCCACACTGGCTTGTTCGATGTTGACCTGTTTGGCTTTTTCGAGTGAGTGGCCGGTGAGGCCAATGAATTCCCATGGTTGCTGGTTTACGGCAGAAGGCGAAAGGCGAGCTATGTCGAGAATGCTAGTCAGGATTTCATGCGGAACAGGTGTCGATTTGAATCCACGGATACTTCTTCTCGTCCTGATAGCCTCAATAAGGTCCATGAGGTTCCTCCCTCGGGGAGTTCTTCCGGTTTCACTATTCGGTTATAGCACCTTGCTTACACTCACCCAGACATAATCCGCACAAATTGCATTTGTCATGGTCTATCTGTGCGTGTCCGGTATCAAGCGATATAGCTTGCCTGAAGCAGATCATCGAACATCGTCCGCAACTCCGGCATGTTTTGATGCACACTGTAAGCATTGAATTCAGGTTGAGGGATACTATCGCCGGTATCCCTTTTTCCAGGGCTCTCTTTTCAGGGAGAGGTAATCTCTAACTGCACTTTTGATGGTTTCAGCGGCCATCAGGGCACAATCCTTGTTTTCTTCCGGGAGGCCGTCAAGAGCCTCAATGACCTGCGCCGGATTAATTCGTAATGCTTCGGGGATGGTCATTCCAGTGGCTATGTCAGCGGCGATACTTCCTGCGGCAATGGTAGTTGCGCACCCACTTGTCCAAAACGTGGCTTCTTGTATTGTTTCATTTATGATTCGTATCCACATTTCCATCTGATCACCGCAGGGACCAGTTGTTTGGGCATGGCCATCTGCATTCTCTATTTCACCAACGTTTCTGGGATTCATGGCATGATCGATAAGTGTGGCCGAGTACACTTTTCGGATTTCATCCATGATTTCTTCCGGAAGTTGATCGAATTCTGTAGTCATATTATTAGTTGTTTTGTGAGCATGGGCCACCGGCCGGGCAACCTGCTTCATTACAGCTATTACTGGGTTCACAACAGGTACCGCAGGATGAAGGCGTTCCCATTTTGATCATGTACGATGCAGATAGCATCCTTTCAAGGTTGATGCCCCCACAGTCGGGACAATTATCTGGACTGCTATTATGACTGTTTAAGAGGAATTCAGTTACATTGCCGCAGTTTTCACATTTGTAATCGTAGATTGGCATATTTATTCTCCCCTGATTCTAAGCCCAACTTCCAGGCCGAATATGTTGTGATTTGGAGCTTCCGCCTCCATAAGCTTGTTTCCAGTACCTACAAATTCGATAGGTATGAGTTTCCGGTTTTGCTGTCCCGCATTTGGGGCAATTAGGATCATCGCCTTCTTCCTTGCAAGGCTCCCACACCTCAAATTCCTCACCACATTTGACGCATTCGTATCCAAAAATTGGCATAATGTCTCCTGTATTGCTCGTTTTGGACTTGTGCTGGGATATCATGAGTTCCCGGTCAGTACAGCCTATTTGAAGCAAACTGCCTCATCAGCTAACACCTCAGCCACCGCCCGTTGGGCTGGGGGTAAAACTCTCGGTTGAGCTGTTTCCGCTGGCAAAGAGAGAAATGGTTCTCCGGGGATTATCTGCCCCGCACTTTTGGCACTTAAGTTCGCTATCATCCGAGCTGAAACTTCGCATCAATTCGAACTTTTCCCCACATTCGCCACATTCGTATTCATAAATCGGCATGGTTATTTCCCTTTTCTACATTTTATCATAGACCACAATCGAATGCTCAGCTTGTGGGTAGGCGGTAAACATTAGTGTGTATTATTCTCTTATTCTTGCCCAAATTCTGAGGGGTTTCTCCCCTCCCCTCTCAAAACAGACAAGCCCACAGGAATCTACCTCTTCCACTTCGATATTCTCTTCACCATATATTTCTTTGTATTGCGAAAGCCAATTTCGAAAATGAGTGCCTCCACCGAAGTAAACCTTGCGCCACTTGTTGCCCGATTCATCGGTTTTTTCCTTGACGGATTCTTCCAGAGCCATCCATTCTTCTGTGCACGAATCTTCTGTCACGTGGCCTCCTTCATGCTAACCTGTCCTGTAATTGTGTTATCACGGGAGTATTAGAAAGTCAATAATGCTGTCTCTAATCTTGAATTGCCAAGACTAATATGCTAAGGTAATATCTTTCTTGGGAGGGAATTTGAAGAAGAGTATTCTATCGTTTGATCTGACGGGAACGCTGGCAACTTTCTCCTTTTGCGATTCGATCTACTTCGATGGCCTTCCTACATTGTATGCTGAGAAAAATGGCATTGCGATCGATCAGGCTCGAGAACATCTCAAAAGATGCTACGATGAGGTGGGCGATCACCATATCGATTGGTACGATATTACTTACTGGTTCGACAGATTAGATCTGGGGAATGGCTGGAACATGTTGCTGAACGATCTCAGTCATAACATCGAATTCTATCCTGAATCCAAAGCTGTACTGACGGAATTGAGCCAGGAATATGAATTGATCTTGACTACGAATGCTTGCCGGGAATTTGTTGAGATAGAGACTGACCCCATCCGGGATCATTTCAGTCAAATCATTTCTTGTGTCTCTGATTTTGGGGAGGTTAAAAAAACACCGGAGTTCTATGGCCGGGTGTGCCAGTTTCTTGACCGGGACCCGGAGGATATAATC
>JABHWQ010000048.1 GCA_018657655.1 Chloroflexota bacterium
AGCGCACACACGAGTAGCAAACTTGCCGCCACGTTGTTTCCATCGCCGATGTATGTAACTGTCAAGCCCTCAAGCTGTCCTTTATTCTCTCGAATGGTCAGGATATCAGCAATGGCTTGGCAGGGATGTTCCAGGTCTGAGAGGCCATTTATCACCGGCACCGTTGCATATTTAGCGAGATCGACTAAGGTGCTGTGGGCGAACGTCCGGGCCATGATGATATTAGCGTACCGGCTCAATACCTGGGCCATATCTTTGATGGGCTCTCGTTTACCCAATCCGACCTCGTCTCCGGCCAGATAAATAGAATTTCCTCCGAGCTGATACATAGCTACATCGAAGCTGACTCTAGTGCGCAATGAAGGCTTTTCAAAGATCATAGCCAAAGTTTGACCCGCCAGTGGAGAATCGGGACCCTTTTTCTTCCTCTCAATAGCCATATCGAGAATGCTCGAAAGGTCATGGCTATCCAGATCAGCTATGGAGACAAAATCTTTACCTTGCATCGTGCATTTAGTATAAGACACCGTAACACAATATCGCAAGTGCGTAACGAATCTAACTTGCCTTGCAGTATGATATAATAGCTGCAAGTTTTTGAAATGTACTATCAAAATGCTCTTGACTACATCTTGAGCTTTGCCGATTACGAACGCTGGCCCGGAGCAGGGTATGCGGAGCGGTGGGACTTGCGGCGGATGGGCGAACTGCTGGAGCGGCTGGGTTCGCCTCACCTGGCAAGAAAAACCGTTCACATAGCCGGATCAAAGGGAAAGGGCAGTACAGCCGCGATGATCGCCTCAGCACTAAGCACCGCGGGTTTTCGAACCGGGCTCTATACTTCTCCCCATCTCCACACGATGCGAGAACGTATCAAAGTCGATGATCATCTTATCACCGAGCAAGAATTCGCTGATTTGGTTGCTGAACTCGAACCAGAGGTCGAAGAACAGAACCGCGGTAAATATGGCGCTCTGAGCACGTTCGAAATTTTGACTGCTCTGGCCTTTCTTCATTTCCACAAGAAGGGTGCAGATTTTCAAGTTCTGGAAACCGGATTGGGGGGACGTCTTGATGCCACTAATGTGACTATCCCGGAAGTCTGCATTCTTACATCCATCAGTCTTGATCATACGGCTGTCCTCGGTGACACCATTTCCCAGATTGCAGCTGAAAAGGCGGGGATTATCAAATCCGGTGTTCCGGTTGTCAGCTCGCCTCAGGTTCCGGAAGCGGCGGAAGTAATTGGAAATGTATGCTCGGAAAAAAATTCCAGGTTGATAATGGTCGGGGAAGATATCTCTTGGGAGGGACGAGAATCAACTCTGGACAAGCAGTCTTTTGAAGTGAATGGCTTGAAGGGACACTATCATTTGGCGATTCCCTTACTCGGCGAGCATCAGCTTGAAAATGCTGTCACCGCGGTAGGCGCTTTGGAAGTTCTGGATATAGACCAAGCTCATATTCTTACCGGATTGGCTGATGTTAATTGGTCGGGGAGGCTGGAAATTCTGAGACAGGAACCCTTGCTGATTGCCGATGGTGCTCACAATGGTGATTCAGCTAGAAGGCTGGTCGAGTCGCTCAAGAAGCTTTTTCAGTTTAACCAGTCGATATTGATTATCGGGACTTCTGCAGACAAGAACTCCATGGCAATGGTTGCCGAGTTCGCTCCGTTCTTTAACTGGGTCATCGCTACCAGCTCGCAGCATCCCCGCGCTACCGATCCTAAAGTGCTGGCTGCGGAGTTTGCTGAGTATGGTGTGGGAGTTCAAATCACGGCAAACGTAGGGCAAGCAGTTGCAGAAGCTCTGGCTCAGGCCGGGGAAGCGGATATCATCTGTGCTACCGGATCATTGTTCCTGATTGCAGAGGTTATCGAGGAGATCAAGGGTACCCCAGGCGAACGCTATCCGAGCATGGAGCCAAAGTAAGGCTGAGGATAAGTCTTATTCACTCTACAGAATGATGAACAGTTGAATATCAGGAATTTAATTCTCAAAAGGAGATCTAAATGAAGGATGCAAAAGGCAGGAATCGCGTAGTCGTTACTGGTTTAGGAACCATAAACGCTGTGGGGAATACGGTAGATGAATTCTGGCAGAGATTGATCGAGGGGAAATCGGGTATTGGGTTTACTACCCTTTGTGATGCTTCCGACCTCTCCTGCAAAATATCCGGCGAGGTAAAAGGATTTGATCCGCTCGAATGGCTGGATCGAAAGGAAGCACGGCATATGGCCCGATTCTCCCAATTGGCGATAGCCGCTTCCCAAATGGCTATCCAGCACGCTGATCTGGATACTTCCAAAGAAAACCAGGAACGCATGGGGGTCTTCTTAGGCAACGGTATTGGAAGTTTGCCGGATGTTGAGGCTGGATGTGAAGTAGTGAGGACCAAGGGCGCAATGAGGCTTAACGCGTTCTTCATGCCCATTATTCTTACCAATCTGGCTGCTGGCCAGGTCAGCATCGCACTCAGGCTCAAAGGATACACTTCTACTGTATCAACTGCGTGTGCTGCCAGTACCCAGTCTATTGGCGAGGCAGCGGAGGTGATCCGCAGGGGTAGCGCTGATGTGATGATAGCTGGAGGCACTGAAGCTGCAATTACGCCCATCGGTATCGCCGGATTTGCGGTGATGAAAGCGTTGACAAGTAACAATGATGAACCTACCAAAGCCAGCCGTCCGTTCGATGCCAACCGTGATGGATTTGTGCCCTCAGAAGGTGCAGGAATCGTTGTTCTGGAAAGCATGGAACACGCTATTAGGCGGGGTGCCAATATACTGGCTGAGGTAGTTGGTTTTGGAATATCTTCTGATGCGCACCACCCCGTCGCCGTTGATGTGGAAGGCGCTACACGCGCCATGCGCTGGGCCATCGAAGATGCGGGAATGACACCGAAGGATATCGACTATATTAATGCCCACGGGACTTCAACTCCCTTGAATGACCGTTCCGAAACTGCGGCGATAAAGAGTCTTTTCGGGGACTATGCCTATAAAGTGCCGAT
>JABHWQ010000025.1 GCA_018657655.1 Chloroflexota bacterium
AGATGCTGATGACAGGCGATTTCATCGATGCGCAGACAGCCCTTCGAGTTGGACTGGTCAACAAAGTTGTGCCGCAGGCCGAGTTGATGCAGGCTGCTGAGGAGTTAGCCAATCGTATTTGTGCTGCTGCACCGCTTTCAGTGCAGGGATGCAAAGAGGCTGCCTACAGAGGTATTGAAGTCCCGCTAGTGGAAGGTCTCAAAATAGAAGCAGAGATAATGGACAAGATCGGCCACAGCGAGGATGCCAAAGAAGGCCCGAGGTCTTTTGCGGAGAAACGGAAACCACAGTGGCAAGGTAAGTAAAAGTTAACCGGTAGTGTGTTTTCATTAAGGGGGCAGTTCGCTGTGAAACTGCCCCCTTTTAGATTTCGATTCCCTAAGTAACTGTGTAGAGCGAGGCTTTGGCCTCGCACAAAGCGACCCTGAAGGGTTGCGCTACGATGAATTTATGCTACGTTGGATTTTTAGGAAAGACGCATTATGACTGATACCATATCTTTTCCTCTTCTGTTTTCTCCGATGAAAATCGGGCAGCTTGAGCTCAAAAACAGGCTTGTAATGTCTCCCGTGGGAACACGACTTGCACACGTTGGCAAGGTGACAGACGCATTCAAGGAGTTTTATGCCGCTCGTGCCAGAGGTGGTGTGGGACTAATAGTATTGGAACCCTGCTTTGTTGAGCCTACGGATGAACCAAAGTTTCTCTCTCTCTACGATGATAACTTTATTCCCGGTTTAAAAGAACTGGTTGAAACTATTCATTCTGAGGGGGCTAAAATTGGGGTTCAGCTGTTCCATGCCGGCTGGCAACCAGGGGCAAAGCAGGCCAGATTCTTACCACCCATCCCACCAGCAGAGATTTCCCTGGAGAGAATAAAGGAACTGGTTGGAAAATTCGCGCAAGCTGCTTCCAGAACGAAGGTGGCAGGATTCGATTTGATTGAGATTCATGCAGCCCACGGATATCTTCTGAGCCAGTTTTTATCTCCACTTGGGAATCAACGCGATGACGAGTACGGGCTAGACATAACGGGCAGAACTAGATTTGTCGTTGAGGTGATACAATCGGTGAAGGAAAGGATCGGTGATGAGTTGCCGCTGAGCTGTCGAATCAATGGTTATGAACATCTCCCGGGCGGGCTCGATCTTGAAGGGGCGAAAGAGATTGCCCCTGTGCTGGTTGATGCAGGATTAGATTTACTGAGTGTTTCGGCCGGTGCCCTTGGATCATATCCGTTGACTATCCCACCGAGCGATACAAAAGAGGGCTGCTACGTTCATTTGGCGGAAGGTATCAAACAAGTGGTCAGCGTGCCGGTGGTTGTTGTTGGCCGGATCAATACCCCTGATTTGGCGGAAGAGACACTGAATTTGGGAAAGGCAGACCTTATTGCAATGGCGAGGGGATTGGTGGCTGACCCCGAATTTACGGTCAAAACCACGAATGGAGAGGTGCAGCGAATCCGCAAGTGTATCGCTTGTAACGCCTGCCTGGACACCGATTATGATGGGCATATCTTGTGCACGGTCAATCCGGTAGCAGGAAGGGAAACAGAGCTTGAAACAACCCCGGCTGAGCAGTCCAAGAAAGTGATGGTTATCGGTGGTGGACTATCGGGACTGCAAGCCGCGATGGTCGCTAGTATTAGAGGGCACAAGGTTGTTTTGTATGAAGAAACCGCAAATATTGGGGGGCAGTGGCTTCTGGCATCCAGTCCACTGCACAAGCATGAATTCGAGGGGATGGTAAGCTGGCTTTCTTATGAATTAAAAACACTGGGAGTGGAAATAATACTTGGGCAATCGGTTACGTCTGCAACTGTAAAAACAGTCAATCCTGACGCGGTTATTGTGGCTACCGGAGCGTTGCCGGCTGTTCCGTCGGTGGCCGGATTTGAAAGAGAACAAGTGATTACTGCCTGGGAAGTGCTTCGAGGGAATACTACAATCGGAGAACGAGTGATGGTGATAGGTGGGGGAGCAACCGGTTTGGAAACAGCCGAATTTCTGGCTGAACAGGGTAAAAAGGTGTCGGTGGTAGAGATGCTCAAAGCCTTCGGGACGGATATGGGGGGAACCGTTTACTTCCATTTGAGGACTCGGCTCAGGAAACTGGCGATAGAATTATTCAAGAATACCGAGGTGAAGGAGATCAACGAGTCAGGCGTAGTTGTGATGAGGAATGGTGTGGAAGAAAACTGGGCTGCGTTTGATACCTATGTGTTGGCACTTGGTGTGAGTTCACGCAATGACTTAGCCAAAGAACTCGAGGGGAAGGTCGGCGAACTGTATGTAATCGGCGATGCCAATGCTCCTGGCAACGGGGCCAATGCTATGCGGCAGGGGTATGAGATTGGTATGAAAATATAGATTTCTGGTACATAGGTCCCAACCTGTTTGACATGAGTGGATGGGCGGAGTAAGATTCAACAGAATTGTACGGATTGTCTCAATTAATTTGAGATAATTTCAAAAGGAGCGATGGAATGGCATCAGGCACTGAATTAAACCCTGCATTTAAACTCAACACATATCTCTTTCGTCGAAAAGTATTCAAGTTCTTTGGTGGGGAATTCAAGGTATATGACGAGGACGGAAGAGAAGTCCTTCATTCGAAGCAGAAAGCGTTCAAGTTAAAGGAAGATTTTCGGGTTTATTCAGTCGACTTGAATCAGGAGCTTCTTACCATTAAAACTCCACAGATACTTGATATTGGAGCCACGTATAATGTTGTGGATGCAACTACAGGTGAAGCCATAGGATCACTAAGACGAAAGGGTTTGAAATCGATTATCAAGGATGAATGGCTGATCCTTTCAGATCAAGGGCAAGAAATTGGAAAGATAGCTGAGAGTAGTATGTTGGGGGCTTTCATGAGCAGATTCATTGATCTGGTTCCACAAACATACAACGTTATATTGGTTGATGGAACATATGGGGCTCAGATAAAGCAACACTTTAATCCGTTTGTGTTGAAATACACCATGAAGATTTTCGAGCAGAATCCGGGGATCGATCGAAGATTATTACTTTCAGCCGGAATACTTTTAGCTGGTATCGAACGCAGGCAGAATTGAAACTTAATAGAGGCAAGGGCATGAAATTAGCGGGATGATATAGTTGGCTGGGAGCTTGTTTGACTTGACATAATCATATTTGGTAAAGGTAAGTTACAGCAAAACAGAAAAGGCGGAATAAGAAGAGGTTGGAAGATATGATTGAAGCACAATTCGGTGATACTATCATGGTCCATTACGTAGGCACTCTGGATGATGGCTCTCGTTTTGATTCTTCGACAGCGTCGTCTCCACTTGTGTTTAAAGTTGGCGAAGGTGATGTAATTCCCGGCTTTGAAGAGGCGGTTATTGGGATGCGTCCAGGCGAATCAAAGTCTATCAGAATTCCTATGGAGGAGGGTTGTGGTCCGCGTGATGAGGGGAAGGTGGGAATGGTACCCCGAGACGAACTACCCCCTGATGTAGATCCAGAGCCGGGTCTTATGATTCAAGTCAATCACCCGGATGGGAATGTTGAGGTAATCACGATAGTCAATGTGTCCGAGACGACTGTAGTGTTGGATGCAAACCATCCTCTGGCAGGTAAGGACTTGAATTATGAGATCGAATTGCTGGAGATTTTTTGATCGATGGCTGATGCACTTCCGGAGCAATGGGCTGACCGAGAATTCGCTGACAACTACCTTCCGATTGCGCACTATCTAGTACTTGCTGAATCTCGATCGCTTCATGCTTGGGAGTTCTCTTTTCTCTTCTTTATGTTGCAATAGCAGGGATTTCAGATTGCATACTATACTGGTGACCGTACTATTGCTGACATGCTGATTGAAGACCAATCCAAGAAGCGGCCCCAAGCACAAATGAAATCTCTTGTTACGGTGGCAGTTCATCGAGGTGCCGGGTGGTTCTCAGCATATTACCATGGCGGCCCTGATGATCCTAACTCGACATAAGTACCGCCGTCTACTTCTAGTATCTCAATACTCCTGTCTTCATCCCTAGCTGAAATCTCGTAGCCATAAATCACCGAATTCTCGTCCTTGACCTCGATATCATATCGAATCTCGGAGTTCTCAATATACACCTTGCCTTCTCTGTAAGCTGCGATATGATCGATGGTCGAATCATATATTTCCAGGGTAGCAGGCCCACCATAATTCCTCGGATCAACCAGGTTGGAGTGATTGATTCTCAAATGGACATTTCCCCAAGTGACTGGCCAGGCTCGCTGTAAAACAGAATTCTTCACGGTCAATGAAGAATTATTGCAGGGTAAATCCCATGTCATATTCTCATAGAAAACTCCGTCATCGTTGTCAGGATCGCCTAAATCGCTTAGTTCACAATCGACAAAATCCGGCGAGTTGTTACTAATTGCCCAGCCCAAACCAAAACCACTCGGTGTATCTATCACAGTGATGTGAGTATCATTACTTATACTCGCATCTCTTTCATACAGATAGGAGTCTCGAACATTGACAACCGTGTTGGGCCATAGATCGGATAACTCCCAATCTGTCCACTGACGTTTTTCCGGGAATGAAATCTCATGCTCTCCGGCAGGAGGGAATAGTTCAAAATATACATGGTGAGAATCTGATACTTCAACTACCGAATCGCGCATGTCTTTCCCAAACGTGAGTTTTACCGTTGAATAATTGACAGCCGTGTAATTTACAGAGCCATCGATGGAAGTCCATGGGTCTCCCACAAAATGATCATAATAGACTGTTGACCCATCCTCAAATTCCCAGTTAACCCAGTATTGGTTATTCCAAAAGGAAAATGAATCCTCGATTATTAGTTCACCACCATCTTTTATAATCAACCTTGTTTGTTGATGCTCTGTCTGATCCCACAACAACAGAGAGTCTCTGATAACCAGGGTTCCATAAACTTCGATGTTTTGCCTTTGAGTAGGTCTTACCCAAACAATGTGGTTCTCGAAAAGAACTTCTTCACCCGACCTGACAACGAAAGTTTCATCGATGACTATTTGCTCTCTAGGATCATCCGTCCGATGGGTATAGCCTTGCAACTCCATATCCCAGACCGGCATTGAAGGGTCACTTTCATCGACAAAACAAAAAACACAGTCTCCTTCATATATTGAAAGGGGATCGATTGTCGGTTCAGGTGGCGGGCGGGGCGTACTCGTGTGTATTGTACCCGGTTCTATCGGCAGCGCGATTGGTGTACTGGTATTGTCGGTTTGCATAGGTATTTCTCCCTCTGCCGGTTCCGATGGAGCGGGAGTTGGCTGAGACCTTGTAGCGGTTGGAGCGGACACGTTTGTGTGCGTTGTGCTCGGCGCTGTTGGCAACACGGCCAGTGTTGTAGCAATATCAGTTGGTACAGGTGTTTCTTCATCAGGTGCTGAACCGTTTGTACAGCCTGAGGTAATTGCAACTATCACGAATCCAATGATAATCAGAATACTGTAATTTCTCATTATTTACTCTATTGCCCAAAGTCCGAATTAACAAACTGCAATGGTATATCGTATTGGCTTTGTAGCACTCCAATTTGACAGCATTATACGCTTTTGGTCGGAGGGAGGCAAGTGAGGAGAACGGTCGGCAGTGGGTCAATTTGAACGCCTTGCTTTTGGGGAGAATTAAATGGAAGTATATCCTAAATGACCTGACCCCCGAAAACTAGTCCAGGTAAAATGTTAGACTTGGACTGATTTGAAAGGGGGTTTTTAGTGAGCAAGAAGAGGTACGGATCCGAGCAGATCATAACGAAGCTTCGTGAAGTTGAGATCATGCTTAGCAAG
>JABHWQ010000258.1 GCA_018657655.1 Chloroflexota bacterium
CTTGGGGCTGGCATAGCGCAAGAAATACCAATTGGAGCACATGAATGTATCCATAGTATCCGTTTCACGTTTTGCCGGTCCCCCGCACTTGGGGCATGTGGTATTAACGAAATGCTCGCAATACGTGAGAGGTGATTCACCGGTCGGTTTGAACTCGGCATCTTCGGGGAGAAGTACAGGCAGGTCTTCCTCCGGCAACGGCACGATGCCGCATTTGGAACAGTATACCATGGGAATTGGTGCTCCCCAGTATCGCTGTCGAGAGATGAGCCAATCGCGCAATCGGTAACTTATTGCTCCTTTGCCGTAGTTCTTCTCTTCCAGGAAAGCGATTATGGATTTTTTCCCTTCTCCACTGGGCATGCCATCGAACTGTCTGGAATTGGTCATCGTGCCTGGCCCTTCGTAGGCCTGGGCAAACTCTTCCCCGTCCCATTTGTCAGGGGCGATAACTACCCTGATATCCATCCCGAACTTCTTGGCCATTTCGAAGTCGCGCTGGTCATGAGCTGGTACGGCCATTACTGCACCGGTACCGTAACTCAACAACACGTAGTCAGTGATCCATATCGGCACTTTCTCTCCGTTGAGTTTGCTGGTAGCACGGGCGCCAATAAAGACCCCGGTTTTCTCCCGATCGGTCGAAAGCCTGTCGATCTCCGATTGATGGCGAGTCCAGTTGACATACTCTTCAACTTTTTCTTTACATTCAGGCGAGGTGAGTTTCTCTACCAGCGGATGCTCCGGTGCCAGAACCATAAAGGTAACACCGTAGACGGTATCCGGTCTGGTGGTGAACACTCGGATTTCTTTTTCATCGAGGCCGTATTCGGAAATATCGAACGAAATATCTGCACCCTCACTACGCCCGACCCAGTTCCGTTGCATGATTTTGACTCGCTCTGGCCAGTCGAGACCTTCATGTTGCATCAGCTCGTCTGCGTATTTGGTGATACGGAAAAACCACTGTTCCAGGTCTTTTTTGATAACCGGGGTATCACATCGTTCGCATATCCCTTCGCCCACTACCTGTTCATTGGCCAGAACAGTCTGGCAATGCGGGCACCAATTGGCCGGGGCTTTGGTTCGATAGGCCAATCCCGCGTTATACAACTTTAAAAATAGCCATTGGGTCCATTTGTAATAGTCCGGTAAACAGGTAATGATCTCTCGATCCCAATCGTAAATAGCGCCAATAGTGCGGAGCTGCTTCCGCATATTTTCGGCGTTGTTCATCGTCCATTTGTGGGGATGAATATTATGTTTGATGGCAGCGTTCTCTGCGGGTAATCCGAACGCATCGAACCCGATCGGGTGCATTACATTGTAGCCCGTCATACGCATAAATCTGGCGTGGACGTCCGCGGGTGCCATCGCAAACCAGTGCCCGATATGAAGGTCGCCAGAGGTATAGGGGAACATTGTCAGTTCATAGCGTTTAGGTCGGTCGCTGTTTTCGCTGACTGCATAAAGATGGTCTTGGTCCCATTTTGATTGCCATTTGTTTTCGATTTCCGATGGAGTATACTTCTCAACCATTGCTCTTTCATTATAGCGTAGGAAGTGATGAACAAAAAGCCCCGAGAAAAGGAGAGTGCGTCTACTACGTGTCTACAGTTCGATTACCATGTCTTCATGAGCGAGAGTTATCTCGGCATTCAATTCAGTTGCCAGTTGGCGGGCTTCATCTCTCACTTCATTTTCGACTTCCGGATTCAAATGAGTCATTATCACCCTGGGGTAGTAGCCTCGAGTTCGGTGGAAATCCAGTAGTTCCTCTCCAAGCAGGCTTGGGCAAAGGTGTCCTGGTTTGGATGCGATATCCGATGATCTGTTGGAAAATCCCATATCCATAATCAGGAGTTGGGGTGAAATATGTTCCCAGCAGGAATGCAATCCCGGTCCGGTATCCCCACTGAAAAAGACGCTTCTTCCGTTGCCATCCGTGATTTGGTAGCCCCACGCGGGAATTGAATGACACATTGGTACGGTCAGTACACTGTAGTCACCAATGGTTAGAGGTTCATATTGTTCAACGGTATTCAATCTTAGCGCCGGGCTTTCAGGTTGCGGCCAATCAGTGAATCTTGGATACACCAATCCGTTTATGAAGTGAGTTGTAAGGATATTAAGTGTGGATTCAGTGGCGTAAATATCTGTAGTACGAAATTGATTTTTCAGGGCAAAAGCGGGAATATCTCTTATATGATCGTAGTGACCATGGGTGAGAAGTATCAATTTAATCTGCTCCTGCTCGGGAAATGTCAGGCTCGAAGTGAGTGATCCTGCATCGATAGCTAGAATGTCATCAATAAGGATTGAAGAAAGCCTGGAGTCTTTCGATTCGAACATGTGTGCGCCGAGTATTCTGATCTTCATCCCAGCGTTCCTTCAATGCAGGTTGTATCGAATCCTCCCCTCGTATTGTAAATAGTAGTGACGCGGAGACGATCGATTTCGAGAGCCTGTTTGAGGTCTTGATAGATTCGCTTTGTGGCAGCTTCCTGGTAGATGCCCACATTGCGGAAACTGATGAAATAGTATTTAAGGCTTTTAAGTTCTACACATTTGCCGCCCGTTGGGTAGTATTCGATAATTACATGTGCCATATCCGGCAGACCGCTAAAAGGGCAGACTGCGCTGAATTCTGATGTCTCCGTTGCGATGTATTGTTGTGGGCTGTCGAATTCAAAGGTTTCCAGTAATTCCGGCTTAATATGGCTTTCATCCTGAAATTCAAAAGATTCACCTTCGGCTATTGGCATTTTATTTCTCCTGGCTGGTATTTCTCCCTAAGGAATCCCCAGTATTTTGTGAATTTGGAGACTCAGTGTCCAACGCGGGTGATCTAAACAGTAGTTCCATGCTTTACGAGTATTTTTATCAAGTTCCGTATTATCCATGGGTTGCAGCGCAAAATGATCGAATTCCAAGTGAGTGTATTCTTCCGGATCGATCCCTTCCTGAGGGAAAACAAGTTTTAATTCATTTCCTTTGGTCACAACGAGTGTCGACTCTGCTTTGGGGCTAACGCATATCCAGTCTATACCATTTGGAGGCTCGATAGTACCGTTTGTTTCGATAGCTACTTCGAATCCAGCTTTGTGAAAGGCGTTCAGTAATGCTTGATCTAGCTGAAGCAAAGGTTCTCCGCCAGTGCAAATCACAAATGGGTGGCATTCTGAATTTTTAGGCCAGATGAAGTTTACTCTGGAAACGACATCATAGGGATTCGAAAATACTCCGCCAGGTGCCTCCGTTCCGATGAAATCCGTATCGCAGAACTTGCAGATGGCGTTGCCCCGATCCTCCTCCCGGCCACTCCAAAGGTTGCAGCCTGAAAATCGAACGAAAACGGCAGGGCGTCCCGAATGAAATCCCTCACCCTGAAGTGAATAGAA
>JABHWQ010000202.1 GCA_018657655.1 Chloroflexota bacterium
CATTGGTGACCGCATCCAGTGTCTCACGCTCGTGTGCCGCATAGCCTTTCACCGTCTCTACTAAGTTCGGGATCAGGTCATGCCTCCGCTTTAGTTGGACCTCGATTTGAGCCCATGCATTACTCATGTCATTGCGCATTCTAACAAGACGGTTATACAAGACTATGAAATAGATGGCCAACAGGACCACGACACCAATGATGATAAAGATCGCAATCATAAAGAACCTCCCTTACTCTCCAGTGAGTTTTCTAGCTTCAATCAATTTAAAAATACCAAGACTGAGATCGGTCACCTGCTCCAACACCAAGCCACTTCGGCTCACATTCGCCACAGTTCGACGATTGATGTTTGCGCCCATCATGTGGACAACCATGGGATTAGCCAGGTTCATGAGCAGGCCTGCAATTCGATTTGAACTCAGCATATGCTCCAGCATGATTACCTTTCCTCCGGGCTTACACACTCGTTTTATCTCCTGCAATCCCCGAATAGGATCAGGAACGGAACAAAAAACAAACGTCTCCACGACCGTGTCAAACGTATTATTTTCGAAATGAAGATTCTGGACATCCACTTGCTGAAGGTCTACTTTCACGTTATCCCTTTGTGCCCTCGATTGTGCACGTGCGAACATTTTCTCACTGAAGTCAATCGCTGTCATTTCCACATCTAATGGATAAAAAGGAAAGTTTTTACCAGTTCCTACACCAACTTCAAGGATTTGGGATCCTTCGATCTTGCTCCACAAAAGCTCACGCCAACTGCTATACCGGGAACTTTCAACGAGACTCTCCATTAAATCATAAAGTGGAGCAACGCGATTATAGCGCCTCTTCGTAGTGCGAGTTGCTTTGTTGTCGTGTGTCATATCTTTCCTTTGCTTTATCGCTATATTCCCTCACATCAAGATTATGAAAAGGTGATTGGCATCTCTTATACTTTCTCAATCACTGCCTCAAGCTTCGAGCGAACCTGCTGCGCAATATCTGCCAGCTCCGGATTGTCGATTGCTTGCATGGATGCTGCGGGATCAATAGCCGCGACCTCTACTTTTCCATCATCCGATTCCTGAACGATTACATTACAGGGAAGCATGGTACCGATCATCCGTTCCTTTTGTAGAGCCCGATAAGCAAAGTCCGGATTGCATGATCCCAGAATTTTGTAGTTGCGAAAATCAACATCCAGCTTTTTCTTGAGTGTGGCTTTAACATCGATCTCGGTCAACACCCCGAAGCCTTCTTTTTTCAGTTCCTCAGTTATCTTCTGAATAGCATCCTCAAACGACATATCCAGAGTTTTAGAGAAATAGTAAACCATCATCCCCCCCTTTGTTTGCAAGCTGCATACCAGCAACTGACAGATTGGTAAGATGTCTTGTAATCTATGAAGTTTGAGTATAATACATGAGCTTCCCTCGCTTTTCAAGGGCAGAGATCATATAGTGAATGCAAGACATAAGATCTAGCCCTTCAATCTCAATGGCCAGTGAGTAGCCGGTGAAATAGCTACCCGCTGGACCATTTAGCATGTTGGATCTTCAACAATTGCAGCAAATCACTATTGTGTTTTCGCCGCTGATAAGTACTTTTTCGGCTCAGCATCGAAGACTTTTTTGCAGCCGGGGGCACAGAAATAATATGTTTGCCCCTCAAATTCCGATGTTGCTGCTGCGGTTGCTTCGTCCACTTCCATCTTACAAACAGGATCAATAGCCACTATTAACCTCCTTTTTTTCGTTATACCACCGAGACAGTAAGGACCTCATCTATCTCCTGTAATCGTCTGAGGGTTTCCTTGCACAGTCCGGGCAACGTGTAATCAATTGGATCGTAACAAGCCATGACTTCCCCGCACTTTTGAATCAGTACTTGTCCCTGTGCGTCTATAACAGCCTCAAATCCTCTTGTCTCATGCTCGGATGAAATCAGTCCCCAAATCTTCATTTTCCCTTCCACCTATAAATAGAATGTTGTGTTATCAGTCCTTGGGGCATTACC
>JABHWQ010000024.1 GCA_018657655.1 Chloroflexota bacterium
CAGAGTACTACCGCAAGGCTGGTAGCCATCACAGCCGCAGCCACCACACCCAACCAGATTCCTCGCCTGAAAGCTTTCTGCTCAGCAGCTGACAGTTTCTCTCGCAGCCGGGCTTCCGCTATGATTTTATCCGCAAGGCCTGACGGGGCGGTAACCTGAGGGATCTCTTCGAACGCGGCAAGGAGTTGCTCGTGAACCCGGGCCAGTTGTTCGCAGGCGGGGTCATTGGCACGGGCCTCGTCCATCCGCTGCCGTTGCTCTTTGCCCAGAGCACCTTCCACGTAATCGGCCACGTGTTGCTCAAATTCATGGTAGTCCATCGGAACCTCTCGGTATTTATTTAAGAAAAACACCATCTTTTCCTATATTTGCAGTGATCTGGCTGGCAAGCTGCATTTTTCCCCGCCGGATATATGTGGCCACTGTCGCGCGCGGAATCTCCATCACCTCTGCCACTTCCTCGTAACTCTGTCCACCAAAATAATGCAGGCTAAGCGCCTGCGCCCATTCAGGTTTCAGGCGTCTGAGTTGCTCACGCACAATCCCGCCCAGTTCGTTTGACGAGTATTCTTCTTCCGGGTTATCACTCTCATCGGGCAGTATCTCCGCCACGCTGCGGCCTTCCTCTCCCAGCGGCTGGTCCAGGCTGGAAGTTTTCAGCTGCTTCTTGCGCATTCTGCTGACACAAACATTGGCCGCTATCCTGAATATCCAGCTCGACAGCTTGGAGTCTCCACGGAAATCTTTCAGCGCCCCGTGGACCTTGAGGAAAATATCCTGCGTAGCCTCCTCGGCCTCCTCGCGGTTGCCCAGCATGCGGAATGCCTGGTTGTAGACCTTGTGCTGGAAGGTCTCTACCAGTTGCCTGAAATCTGTGTCGGACTGGACCATGGTCTCAACTGAAAAGAGTTTTTGAGTGCCGTCTGAGTTGTAAGACGCAGTAGCACTCCAATTAATTTCACTTTTTTTTATTGAAAATGCAAACGAAGAGTGAAAAACTTGAAACTGTTTGATATCTGGCAGCGTCAGAACGATGTAAGAGATGTTAAACTTGATTGAAAAAAAATTGAAAGCAGCAGCCAGCAGGTTGCGTCTTAAGATTCAGAGTGACTGAGAAATTTTATACGTTGTTTACTTAACTGGAGGTTATAATGGGTGAGATGGTAGCGATTCTGGTTCCCTTGGGTACATTTGCAATGGTAGTTTTGATTGTCTATTTCGGTGTGCACCGCAAGCATCTGGAAAACGTGGAACTGATTAAGCGAGGGATTAACCCGGAGAAATATCAGATAAAGCTGCCGGGCAAGCTGGGATTGCCCTGGGGAGTTGTTTTTCTGGCTCTTGGTCTTGGTTCGCTGATCGCCATGATTATCGCTGGTGACCTGCACGATGCCGATGAACTCGGCCTGGCGCTGGCTGGAATAATTGGTGGAATAGGCTTGATAATTTATTGGAGGCTTACTGCCGATGACCGCGAACGGGCGCTGAAAATCAAGGAAGAGTTGTTGCTCAGGGAAGGCCCTGATTTCACGCCAGACGCAAAGAACGGGCAATAAGCTGGAATCAGTTCAATGATAGCAAGGGGCGACACATTTGTGTCGCCCCTTTTTGCGTTGGGCCTCTTGCCAGAAAAAAGCGGTTTGTTATATTGCTACAGTATTATTTATTTCTTCTTGGATTGTACCGATGAGGCGGCTTTAATGGCAGGACAACCTTCAGTGGCGATAGACCCCGAACTGGGCGGAGTGGTCCGTCTGGCTGTTCTGTATTGCGACAATATAGAGATAGACAACGGAGCAAAACTCTGGGAGGTCTTTTGCCCTTTTTGCTCGGAGATCTCCAGTCGCTACCAGGGTAAAACTATCAGCGCGGTGGAGAATATCCAGACCGCTCGCGAGTTGTACCGCTCGATAGGGGTGGACCCTACGCGCAACAGGCCGTCCTCGGAAGCCCTGACCCGACGGTTGATCAAGGGTAAGGATTTATACAGGATCAACTCGCTTGTAGATACGATCAACTATTGCAGCCTCAATTATATGCTGCCACTGGGACTCTATGATCTGGATAACGTGCAGGGTAGCTCGGTGGTGCTGCGCAAGGGTGTGGCAGATGAGGGATACGCGGGAATCGGCAAGGACTGGGTTAACCTGGAGGGCCGCTACTCTATGTTCGACAGCTGCGGGCCGTTCGGTTCTCCCACCGCCGACAGCGACCGTACGAAAATCACCAGTCAGACTGGACGGGCGCTGATAATTATTTTCGCTCCCTGGAGCGTTTCACCCGAAAAATTGACGCAACACTCGGCGCTCACAGCTGAAACGGTAATGAATTATGGTGGTGGCAGCCCGAATGTGCATGAAGCGGGGCTCGTTCAATGATTAACAGGCAGTTGACAGACATGACTGCTGTAAGTATTATTATTCCAATCTGTTAAGGAAATTGACACTCAGCAGCAGGGGAAGATGATGGCCACGGACGTTAAAAAGGAAAAAGAAAAGGCGATTGGCC
>JABHWQ010000039.1 GCA_018657655.1 Chloroflexota bacterium
ATCTGGAGAATCGATTGGTGGGGATAAAATCACGAGAGATCTACGAGGCTCCAGCAGCTACAGTACTATTAAAAGCGCATCGTGCGCTCGAAGCTTTGGCCTTCTCCAGAGACCAGCAGCGTTTCAAAGAGATTGTAACCCAAACATACTCTAACTTAATCTATGATGGGCTCTGGTTTGGCTCGCTAAGATATGATCTGGATGCCTATATAGGCAGTTCACAGCGATTCGTCACGGGAGTAGTGAGGATGAAGTTGCATAAAGGCAATGCGGTTGTAGTGGGACGAAAATCACCCTATTCTTTATACGACTTGAGCCTCGCAACGTATGACGAAGGCGATGTATTTGACCAGAGAGCTTCATTGGGATTTATTCACATATGGGGCTTGCCACTTACTATTCAGGCTCAAGCTCAATGGGGCAATCAGCCCGAATGATCGGAGGATTCTTTTTTGGCACACGCATACACGGTATTTGATACTGAATTTGGTTGGATGGCGATTGTCGCCTCTGAATATGGACTTTGTAGATTAACTCTTCCACAGCCAGCTGTTGACAAGGCACTGGTGCTTATATCCGATTTTCTTCCAAAAGCTGCGGCGGATACGAACGCATTTCGTGAACTGGGGTTTAACCTAACGCGATATTTTGAAGGTGAGCAAATCGATTTTTCAGACGATCTGGATTTGCGAGGAAGCACTGATTTTCAGCGAGATGTATGGGAGACTAATTGCTCAATCCCCTATGGGGAAACCAGAACGTACGGATGGATAGCTGAAAAACTGGGCAGACCCGGTAGCGTAAGGGCGGTTGGTCAAGCACTGGCACGTAATCCGCTCCCCATAATTATCCCTTGCCATAGGGTGGTCGGAAGCAGTGGATCACTGGGCGGTTACAGTGGGGGGCTGGAATTGAAAAAAAGATTACTTGAATTGGAGTCGAAAGGGAAGGGATAGGACTCTTCCCTTTCTTCACAATTACTTATTTTCTTATTAATAGATACTTTAGAGATGTCGTCTGGTGAACTGGGGGGAATTGACAGACATGGTGCACGTTTCAAATGGCACCTATGTAAGCTTTCCACTCGTCCTCCAATCCCTTAATGTTGAAGGAATACACTTCCTCAAGTGCGTTATCGTAAGTACTGCCATCTTTAAATATTTCCAACAATCCTCTCATCTTTTCCCATCCATAGGTCTCAACCAGATATGTAACCAAACTGGAGCTTTGAGTATATGCGAGTGTGGCCTTATCTGGGTTTGCTGGAAAACCGCTACACAGGCTCGTAACCGAGATTAGTTCATCATTTATGATCGCAGTTGCTAACACATCTTTATAGTGCTCGCTCATCTCTCCTTCTGCATATTCGGCAAGTCCTTCATTGAGCCAGGTTGGTAGATCTCCAAAAGGCCCGAAAGTTGCTTCCTCAACTAGTATGTGCGTAATCTCATGAGCTAGTGTTCTCTTGCCCCAGTCCAATTGATCCGGCCTAATCCCATAAACGATAATGTTATATTGGGTAAACGCTACACCACCTGTCCATTCTTGAAGGAAAAGCACGGCGCTTTGGAATTCATCGGTATCGGCGTATACGAATATTTGAATCTTCCTATCTTCTGGTATGTCCACATCCAATTCAATGCGTGTAAGCTTTTCTTCGATACCATCGGTGAGTTCCTGCCCGAAACTGGAATCGCGATCGTGATAGTATAGATCCATATCTTCTCTTGATTCTACCTTCCAGTTAAAGCGAGTGTCTTCAAAAAGCATGGTCTGGCGCGGAGTCGTGTACAGCCGATCATTTACGTCGGTGATCCTCCACCTCCACCAGATACTGGTCCCGGGAGGCAAAGAGCCTGTTTCTTTCATTTGCCAGATCCAGCTGGCCTTGATCTTGTTCCCAATGGCATAATCAGGCTCTACCCTGCTAACTTCACTGACGAGAGACCTCTTGCTGGTTCCGTATTCCAAACTGATCTTGGTAACGGATAGAACGCTGGTACCTTCAAGGGTAAAGCCAATTGTATCAGGGAAGTCTGTAGTTGTCTGGTTGCGGGTTATAGTGACCTCGGCAGGTCCTGAGAGAGTGGGCTCCAGCGCATTCAGTGATGTTGTTAGCTCTCCTAATTCCAAGTTATACGTACCGGCAGAAACTGGAGAATAGGTGAATGAGACTTGTTGAGTATCTCCGGCGCCGACAACTATATCTTTTGACTCTAATTGATCGTTGTCAATTGTTAGAGTTGCGGTGTAAGTTCCCTCTATCTCACTTATATTTGTGATATCAACACTTATATCGGTTGTCTCTCCAACTGTTAAAGTATCCGGGTTTGCTGTCAAAGTGGTAACTTCGAATTCGGCGGTTTGAACCTCAATTATCTCCTTGTCCATTAAAGGAGTTGGTGTAACTAACTGTGAAGAGACCTCATATTCAGGCGAAGTGCTTGATTCCGATATTGGTGTTGCGGTGGGGGTTGAAGCAGAGCCACCGCAACTGACCAACGTTAAGCAAATGCTCATTGCTATTACCAAAAGGGTAATAGCCTTTGTAATCCGTATTGCAATCCTTTTCATGGTGTTTTTCCCTAGTGAGGATTAATCGATAAATCTTTCCAGATATGGATTTGCAGTGGGGTCATATAATCCCCTTCAACGTAGGGTTTCACGAGCGTATAATCCATTACGCTCTGGTAGAAAGGAACTGCAGGGAGATCCTCTAAGATCATTTTTTCGATGTCCTGATACATCGCAAGTCGCGTCTCTTCATCACGCTCTACGGCTGCCCTTTCAAGAGCGGTGTCCACCTCTGCATTCGAGTATGCAAAATTGTTATCTTCACTCAGGCTGTGGAAAAGAATTTCCAGGAAGTTTTGGGGATCGACATAGTCAGCTATCCATCCACTTGAGAATATCTGGAATTCGTGGCGGTGTTGCCGCTCCAACCAGTCCTCTCGTTCCTCAATGATCTCGACTTCTATTGGTACGCCCAGATTTGCTTGCCACATACCTATCATTGCTTCGTCCATTGGCCCTAGTGCGTATAGCGTATAGAATACTACGGGGGGCAAGTTGTCCACACTTCCATATTTGGACTCGGCAATGAGCTGCTTTGCCAACTCAGCGTCGAAAGTAAACGGTTCCAATTCCTCATTGTGTCCGGGAATTCCAGCTGGTACAAATCCTCCGGCACGTTCAGCGATACCCTTAAGCGAGACCTCTAGCACTTTATCCATATCGAGAGCCAGCGCGAATGTTCGGCGGATTTTGGGATCATCAAATGGAGGCATGGTTACATTGAAACCCAGGTAGCCCATACCTAGATCAGGTTCACTTAATAATTCTTCGTTCAACGGGTCTGCCGGATCGAGAACCCGGTCCATATCGTAAATGGAAACCCCGGTTACATCGATTTCTCCCTGCTCGTACATCATCATGGGGCGCCCGGCGAAGATTTGCAGGACCACATGTTCGAGTTTGGCCGGTTCCAGGTAGTAATCATCGTTGCGTTCCAGGATAAGCAGTTCGTCTTTTTTCCATTCCTTTAGCCCAAAGGGACCGGTGCCATTGGGTTCATCTGTCCAGTTCATTCCTCGAGCTACGTTTGCCCTGTCTACGACGAAAGCGGTTATATAGGCTAGCTTGTCCAGGAAATAGGGTTTAGGACCGTCAATGGTAACTTCCAGGGTTAAGTCATCGATAACCCTGACACCGCTGAGTTCAGTGGCCTCACCGTTCAGCATCTGGGAGGCACCGATAATATCCCCTAAAAATACACTGGCTTTTTTCGATTCTGTTTCTAAATTACAAACTCGTTCCCATGAGTACTTAAAGTCTTGCGCAATGACAGGTTTACCATCATGGAATCTGGCATTTCTCCGTAAGTGGAAGGTGTAGGTCATACCATCATCGCTGACTTCCCAGCTCTCTGCAATATCGGGCGCCACCTCGAGGTTTTTGTCCAGTTGCACCAGTCCGCTGAAGATGGCCCTGATGATATCTCCATCACCTCCCTCTGTCAGAGCCGGATCTAGTGTTACTATGTCTCCTTCCAATAGGAACAAAGAGTTCTGTCTGGAGACTCCGAATGGGGTTGGTTCGATCAGGGTAAAACTTTGAAGTAACTGTTCTATGATGCTTTGCCTCATACTATATGAGGATGTCATGGCTTGAATGAAGAAAGTGTAAGCCTGACTTCCTCGCACTATTGAAGTAACATTTGACCGTAACGGCACACTATTGTCGTAGTTATAGTCGAAAACGATGCCATATCCACTCGTGTCAGTCCCCAAGCTTACTTCTCCCTCAGAAATGACCTTGAAGCCGGACTTTTCTGCAAAGCTATCTGCTAGCTCTGAGGCTCCTTCATGAGCAGACTTTGGTTCATATAAGCGCTCAAGGTATAGGGATGTTATGATTAGGGGATCTTCCAAGGGATTTGCGATCACAAGCAGAGGCATGAGATCTCCTGTTTCGAGGCCATCCCACCCTGACGGCATCGTGAGAGAAAACCCGTGGGGTGAATTCGTGTAGGAACCAACGGCGACATCTGGAGGAGTGAAGCTATCTAGACATGCATTTAGCAAAGGTCGATTCAACTTATTGGCGGAAGTGCTCGCTTTACATTGCACAGTAAAGCCATATCTGCCTTTCTTCATCAACAAAGCACTACCGTTGTACCCCCCCCTTTTTCAGAAAAATCATACGAAAGTTCTCGGCCCACTACAACACCATCATCTTTTAATTCGCTCTGTGAAGTCAGTTCGAAGTCGATAAGAGAATCTTCCATGGTCTCAATACTTTGGAGAAAGTATTCTTGCTTGGTCATATCGACTGGAACTTGCTCAGTAGCAACTGTGATTGTTCCGATGCTTGTCTTCATTATCCGTACTAATTCCGCTTCAGAGTCACTGACCGTCCATCCGGCAGGGTAGGATAGAGTATAGTTGTATGTTTCGTTATGGTATTCCTCAACTGCAGGTACAGTGAGGGTTGCATTCATATCACCAATACTGAGGTCATAATATCCCGCCAAATCACGGGTGACAGTGAATGATATTGTGTCGCTGTCACCTGGGGCAAGGGTCAGGGGACACATGTCGGTTTCCACGCCGTTCACAGTTAGTGTTGTCATTGTAGTTCCATCGGCTTCACCTACGTTTGTGACTTCCGCTTCAACTACGGCTTCCCTTCCTGGCAGTACTAATTCAGGGGTGACAATCAGAGAGTCGATGGCAAGCTCAGCTGTGGCCTGTTCTCCGTCCATTGCTACGGTTGGTATTGTTGCAGGGGGATCGTCCTCCACCTGCTCGATAACATCGACAGGTGTTACAGGATGATTCTGAGTTGGAGTCGGCGTAGGTGGTGGAGAAGGTCTACCTACGGGGGGGGTCCTGAGTTTCCTCTCCCCCGCTATTACAAGCTATTGGACTTAGTGCAAGTACTGTAATAAGCAGCATTGCTAGTATCATTACCATGTTCTTCATTCTTGCCTCCTGTGTGAATGATCTAGTTACGAAAGCAATCGATAGCTATATGAGCCAAAACTGCAATTTGACGAGTATCATAACAGAACAGAAATTGCCCTGTCAATACAGTAATTATGCTATTTGCTCCAAATTTGTAGACAAATGTTGCAATTGTGTCACGATTTCGTGTCACGATTCCGTGACACGAAATTTTAGGATTTGGATGTCTTTCACTGGGCATGAGGAATTGGAATCGTACGTGATTCAATCAAATTGCGGTGGTCAAGCTACTGGTAGCCGGTGCTCACAGTTTACCCTTCTGTAAGTCCGTTTTACGAACGATTGGTTAAAAATGAATAACCGAAGCTGATTTGGGTAACTCAAGATATTTGGGGGAATACCACCATAGACTTTCTCGATTTGAGTGTGCGATAATGCACAAAATGTGCTTGTCTAGTATGCGGTATGAGATGTAGTCAAGGAGGAATGGATGTTGAGTAGCTTTGAAAGTCCTGGGGCCAATCGGATGAAAAATTCGCTGATTCTTTTCTGCGTACTCTTGACGTCTGTAGCGCTATTATTGGCGGGATGTTCCAGCTCATCAGATGATGATGGTTCGACCGAAGACGACGTCAGTATGACATCTCCTACCGCTGACGGCGCTACTCCGGGTGAAGGTGAACCTATAGTTGGGAATGAATCTCAGTCAGAGACTGAAAGGGATATTGATAGTGTGTTATTGAGTCCTGAGACCGCAGAATTGGCTATTGGCCAAACTCAGCAATTCACTGCTACACCAGTCGACGCGAATGGCGATCCCGTATTGGATGCCGAGGTTGTTTGGGAATCCATAGAAGACGTGGGAAGTATTACCAAGGATGGCGTGTTAACTGTGGGGACGAAGGCAGATACCTATGATCAAGGAGTCAAGGCAATAGCCACATTAAATGGGGTTTCTGTGGAGTCATTTATCCCGGTGACCATAAATCCTGGACCACCGGAATTGATCGCAGTTGCTGAGGTTGAAATTGTTGCCGGTGCAACCAAGCAGCTTGAAGTTGCGGTGACGGATGAATACGGCAATTCGGTGGGTGGTCTGGAAGGTGTTTGGACCATTTCTGATGCGAATGCGGGAACCATAACTGAGACTGGTTTATTAGTGGCAAGTGAAGTTGTTGGGGGTTTCATCGATTTAGTGCAGGTTGAGGTTGTACAGGATGGAACGAGCCAAACTGCAGTTGCCTCTGTTACTATTATACCCGGTCCTTTGGAACAGCTGATAATCGCACCCGATGAGGTTGATATTGGCATAGAAATGACCCAGCAATTTGTGGCTGTTGGAGTAGACCAGTTTGGTAACCGTATTCCTGATTTGTCGCTTGAATGGAGTGTGGAGAATGGCGGGGGCACTATCGACAACGATGGCCTGTTCACGGCAAATAATGAACCTGATCTTTATAAGGAAACGGTGAAAGTTACGGCTGCTGCCGGTGAAATTGGCAAGTCGATGATGGCCAACGTAACTGTTGAGCCAGATCGGATCGCTTTTGTTTCTGATCGAAAAAATGACACGCCACATATTTATACGATGGACATTGATGGTAATAACATACAACAGGTGACTACGGCCCCAGTAAACGCATATGTTTTGTCTTGGTCTCCTGATGGGCGACGAATCGCTTGGGATGCCTATACGCAGGGCTATAGTTTCATTGTTGCTGCTAACGATGATGGCACTTGGGGAGATATCCTAACTACGATGGGGGACGAGAGCGAGTGTTCGTGGTCTCCTGATGGTACTAAGTTTGCTTATACATCGTGGTCCGATGAGACCGAAAGTTACGAGGTATTCGTAATGGATATAGATGGGGGGAATGTAACCCAGATCACCTCCACTCCAAATGGAGACGTGTACGTGCCGACGTGGTCCCCTGATGGGGGTTCCATTGTCTACGATTTTACTCCCGAAGAGCAGAATGGGGATATCTATGTAGTAGATGCTGATGGGTCCAATTCAAAGCGATTGACTCATGATTTGGCAAATGATACGAGTCCTGTATATTCGCCTGATGGCTCTAAGATTGCTTTTGCGTCGGATAGGAATGGTAACAGTGATGTATATGTGATGAATGCAAATGGTAGTGGCTTGATCAATCTGACTCAAAACGCCTCTGCCCATGCTTTTGAGCCCGATTGGTCTCTTGATGGCAGCCAAATTGTATTTGTATCCAATAGAGATTCGCCGGAAGAGGAATTTACTGAAGTCTATGTGATTAAGAGCACGGGAGGAGTAGCAACCCGTTTAACAAATGATGAGGCTCATGCCTGGGTTACGCGATGGGCACCGAGAAAGAGCGGTCTCGATCTTTCTAAAGAATCTATTGTGATTCCCAATAAGAGCGAACTGGCGAGAACCCTGACGGTGAAGAAAGTGACTGCTGAAGCTCGCGAAGCGGTCGTCAAAATCGAGACGGACAAAGGCACCGGGTCTGGATTCATTATCGCTTCGGATGGCCTTATCATGACGAATAACCATGTCATTGTGGATGCGGAAGAGATAACGGTGTACCTTGATGACGGCAGCAGCTTTGAGGCAAAGTTGAGAAGCCGGGAAATGATACCCGATATAGCGCTGCTTGAAATAGAAGCTGAAGATCTCCCATATCTAGAATTGGGGGATGTTGGCACACTGGATCTTGGAGAACAAGTTGTAGTTCTTGGTTACCCCCTCGCTTCTGATAGTGTGAGCGTGACCAGCGGGTTTGTTTCATCAGTGGATTTTGACAAAGGCAAGGGCATCACTTGGGTGAAGACGGACTCAGCTATTAGTCCAGGCAATAGTGGAGGACCTCTGCTTAATTTACAGGGACAAGTGGTGGGAGTTATCTCACTAAAAATGGTATCGGTTGCGGTGGAAGGTATCGGTTATGCTGTTTCCGCGAATACAGTAGAGGGGTATCTCCCAAGTTTGTTGGCTGAAGAATAACAGGTTCTATCTAACGGTCAGTCCCTCTTCACCGATTAGCGCAGTAAGCTGTTGGTGAAGCTCGGGACAGTAGTTGACTTGCGTGTTCGGGAGATTCATCATGATTGTGCCGACGCCGTTGATAATATCAATCTGAACCGTGTCTTTGCCTGGCGATTCTTCGAGGACGTGGAATATCTGTTTTAGGAGAGATACATCGGTCTCTGGGTCATATGTCTGGGTTATGGTGATGGTCAATTGGTGAATGCGCGGTATTGATGGTGGGGCAGGTGCCCAGGGGATCTCTACCCCGGTAGTATATGGAATTACATCTTTGCAGGTGAGCTGTATTCGGTTACCTCGCAAATTGACTTTACCGCAAAGTAAGAGAGTCTTCCCTTCCTCCCAGAGTTCCTCGGTGCGTTCGCATACTTCCGACCATGCCGTTACTTCGATTTTGCCGCCGATATCTTCCAGCACGGCGTTAACATAGGGCTTGTTATTACGAGTCATTCCCCGGCGCACTGAGGCAACGATACCGACGATAGTCACTTCATGTCCGGCCATCTCCTCATCGATCTGTCCGCAGAAAGCGGTTAGTTTATCACCGAGTTCCTTGGTTGCCGATACCAGCGGATGGGCCGAAATGTAAACACCGAGTAACTCTTTTTCCCATTCCAGCGCTTCGCTATTTGGTATCTCGATATGTTCGAGTTGGAGAACCGGCAGGGGGGCTGACGCGGTTTCCCCCCAGAGATCAAACATCGTGACCTGGCCACTCTCCTTGAGTTGCTGCTCTTGCTGTGAAAGTTTGAGGATACGATCCATACCACCGAGTAATGTACCGCGGTTCCCCAGAGAATCAAGTGCCCCCACTTTGATGAGTCCCTCCAGGGCTCGCTTGTTGAGTCCCCTGAGGTCGGCTCTGCGGCAGAAATCCTCAATCGATTTGAATGGACCGTCTTTCTCCTGAACTTCGATAATCGGTTGAACGGCGGCTTCCCCCACGTTTTTCACAACTGCTAATCCAAAGCGAATTGTCATCGCCCCGCTATCATCTTTTTCGATCGTAAAACTCTGCTTGCTCCGGTTCACGTCAGGTGGGAAAACCGGTATTTCCAATCGCCGGCATTCAGCTATGGCATTGGTGACCTTTTCCTGATTACCCATGAACGTGGTGAGAAATGCCGTCATAAACTCCACCGGATAGTGAGCCTTGAGGTATGCGGTCTGATAAGCGATCCATGCATAACTGGTGGCATGGGCCTTGTTGAAAGCATAACCGGCAAACGGTTCGATAAGACCGAACACCTCTTCCGCCATCTCTTTGGAGAATCCTTTTTTCTCGATCGCTCCGGCAACGAAACGCTCCCGTTCCTTCTGCATGATCTCTGCAACCTTTTTCCCCATAGCTTTACGAACGATGTCCGCTTCACCGAGGCTGTATCCGGCGAAAGTTTGCACGATCTTCAAAACCTGATCCTGGTAGACAATCACACCATAGGTTTCCTCCAGAATTTGCTCCAGGGCCGGATGGGGAAACTTGACGGGTATCTTTTTGTGCTTGGACCCGATAAAAGTGGGAATGTGCTCCTTGGGTCCGGGGCGGTAGAGGGCAACCATGGAAGCGATATCACTGAAATTGGTGGGTTTCAGCTCTTTGATGTATCGTCGCATCCCGGCACCTTCAAGCTGGAACACACCGGCGGTTTCCCCGGCTGCCAGCAATTCAAAGGTTTTGGCATCATCTATGGGTATCCGGTTGAGATCGATCTCAATACCGGCGGTCTGAACAATAAGATCTCTGGCTGTTCCCAGAGTGGTGAGATTCGATAGTCCCAAAAAGTCCAGCTTGAGAAGCCCGACCTTGCCCACTTCTTCCATGGATAACTGAGTTGTGGGAAGCGCATTCTCGTTACTGCCGGTCGGCCGTTGCAGAGCTACGTTCTCGATGAGAGGTTCGTTAGCAACGACAACCCCGGCGGCGTGAGTGGAGGCATGGCGAGCAATTCCTTCAAGGCGCATGGCTGTATCGATCAGATTTCTGATTTCTTTATCCGTACGGTACATATCTTTGAGTTCAGGGATGTCCTCAATGGCTTCAGGCAGGCTGCTTCCCATCACGGGCACCAGCTTGGCTACCGTATCAACTTGTCCGTAGGGCATTCCCAAAGCTCGTCCCACATCGCGCAGAGCAGCCTTAGCGCCGAGTGTTCCAAAGGTGATTATCTGGGCTACATGGTCGGCACCATAACGTCGGGACATATACTGTATGGCTTCCTCGCGGCGATCATCCTGGAAGTCGAGATCGATATCTGGCATTTCCTTACGTTCCACGTTTAGGAAACGCTCGAATACAAGGTTGTGAGCCATTGGATCAATATCGGTAATACCCAGGCAATAGAGGACTATGCTGGCGGCCGCACTACCGCGCACCCCGAAGAGTATCTTTTGCTCTCTCACAAACGAGATAAGTTCCCAGACGATGAGGAAGTAGTTGGGAAACTCTGTTTCCCTGATGACATCAAGCTCGTAGATGAGCCGGTCTTTAACTTCCTGAGAGGCATTCGGATAGCGTTCGGTCAGCCCCTGCCAGCAAAGATCAGCCAGGTATTCATCGGGTGTTTTACCTTCGGGAATATCGATCTCCGGGAGGTGGAGCCTGCCGAATTCCAGGTTGAGTTCGCACATATCAGCGATACGTCCGGTGTTTTCGATAGCTTCGGGACACTCAGAAAATGTTTGGGCCATATTTTCCGGACTGCGCAGATAGAAAGAATCGTCAGCCATCTTCATGCGCTTATCATCGTGGACCAGATTGTTGGTCTGGATGCATAGCAGGACATCGTGGAAAGAGGCATCATCCTGCTTAATGTAATGAGTATCGTTGGTGGCTACGAGAGGTATATCCAGTTTCCGGCTCATTTCGATCAAGGCTTTGTTGACCTGTACCTGTTCCGGTATGGCGTGATCCTGGAGTTCGAGGTAGAAATCGCCGAAGGTCTCTTTGTACCATAGGGCAGCTGCCTCGGCGTCCTTTTTGCGTTTTTCTACGATCAGCCTGGCGACTTCTCCCTGAAGACAGGCCGAAAGGGCAATGAGCCCTTCGCTGTGTTTTTTCAGCAACTCCTTGTCTACCCGGGGTTTGTAATAGAATCCTTCAAGGAAGCCTTTGCTGCTTAATTGAAGCAGGTTGTGATAACCGACCTCGTTTTTAGCCAGCACAACAAGGTGATAGGAATTCTTGTCTGCAGGTGTGCGTGAGGTACGTTCACCGCGAGCCACATATAGTTCACATCCCAGGAGGGGCTTGATGCCGGCGGCTTTGGCCTTCGTATAAAACTGGATAATGCCGTAGACAGATCCATGGTCGGTGATAGCCAGGCTGTCCATTCCCAAATCCTTCGCCTGTTGAATTAGTTGGGTAATACGGCACATGCCATCGAGTAGGCTGTATTCGGTGTGAACATGTAGGTGAGTGAACATCGGCTCCTATCGTTCAAGCATGGCATTCACAAATTCTTCGGCATCAAAGGCAGAAAGGTTTTCCGGCTCTTGTCCGGTGCCGAAAAACACTATCGGTATTTTCAATTCATCCACGATCCCCAGTACCACACCACCTTTGGAGGTGCTATCGAGCTTGGCCAATATAACGGCTTCCACGTTCACAGCTTCGGTGAAGTAACGGGCCTGGCTCAATCCGTTCTGGCCGGTGTTGGCATCCAGTACCAACAGTACCTGCGGTACGATCTCGGACCGCTCGATCACTCGCCTGACCTTCTTGAGCTCTTCCATAAGGTTCGATTTCGTTTGAATCCGTCCGGCGGTATCGATGATAAGAAAATCGGCTTGACGCTTTTTAGCAGCTTCCAGTGCATCGAACACCACCGCTCCGGGGTCGCCATCCGGCTGACTGGCGATCACCTCGACACCCAGCCGATCGCCCCAGTATTTTAGCTGATCGATAGCTGCTGCCCTAAACGTATCCCCGGCAGCCATCATGACCAGTTTGCCCTGTTCTTTTAGATCAAATGCCAGCTTGGCAATCGAGGTCGTCTTGCCAGTGCCATTCACTCCGACTACCAGCAGCACCGCCGGTTTTCCGGTTTTAAAGGTGAACTCTCCCTTTAAAGGAGATTTCAAAATCGCCACCATCTCCTCGCCCAGAATCCGCTGGACTTCAGGAGCTTCCTTGATCTTCTCTGCTTTTACCCGTTCCCGGGTCCCCTTAACGATCTTCAACGAAGCGTTTACTCCCACGTCAGCGGAGATCAGCA
>JABHWQ010000023.1 GCA_018657655.1 Chloroflexota bacterium
TCCCGTGTGGCCCTGCCCAAAAAGACTTCATATGATATCGAAGATATTTTGAGTTCTGCCATTGAAAAAGCAGGTGAAGCAAAAGATATTGAAATTTTAATGGATATTAAAGACAAAACTCCGGCAATAGAAATTGATCCCGAGGGTTTAAGCCATGCTTTTGAAAATATTATCTGCAATGCCGTTGAGGCGATGCCTGATGGCGGGAGACTGGAAATCCTGGTTAAAAAAGAAATCGTCACAGGGAAGAAAGATGAAAAAGATGAAAGTTTGATCACAATATCTTTTAAGGATTCAGGTGTTGGGATATCCATACATGATATAGACAGTGTATTTGATCCATACTTTACCACCAAGGAGTTAAGCACTCAAAAAGGAGGCGGCTTAGGACTTGCTGTTTCACAATCAATCGTCAAAAAGCACGGGGGAAAAGTTCGGATCAATTCTAAGTTGGGACAGGGCACAACAATAACAGTGACCCTACCGATAACTAATTAATATATTTAGGTCATTTTATCAGATTTTAAAAAATTACTTTCAAGGTTTGAGCTGCTGGATAGTGTATCTCCAATTAAAGAACCTTCTGATAGAGCCTTACTGAATAAATTATATTTCCACCAAAGTTGAATTGTTGAAATGCCTTTACAGGCTCTATAGATGTTGATATGAAATTATAGAATAGAATTTTCAATTTATTTGGTCGGACATCATTCAAAATTACTCGATATCCAGATCTTCACATTTACTTATTCTGCAAAAACAAAATGGTGACATCAATGAAAAAAACAGGAATTATGCTCCTTATTGTGGCATTCGCGATTCTGCTCAAGAGTGGAGAGATCTGTGCGGAAACAGTTGAATGCCAACTTACCATCGAGCACGGCACTGTCAATTTTACCGGCAAGAAACGCCCGGCAATGACCATTAATGGAGGCATACCAGGGCCGACGCTTCGATTTCGAGAGGGAGATCAGGCGGTCATTCACGTTCATAACAAGATGGATGTCGCAACATCCGTGCACTGGCACGGTATTCTGCTTCCCAACGATCAGGACGGTGTTCCTTATCTTACGTATCCACCGATTGCGCCGAATGCGACATTCACCTATCGTTTTCCCATTATGCACGCAGGAACTTATTGGTATCACTCACACAGCGGTCTCCAAGAGCAGCAAGGCGTATACGGTTCGATCGCTATCGAGCCGAAGGTTGATCGCTACTGTGGCATCCGAGATGAGGTAATCCTCCTGTCCGATTGGAGCGATGAGAACCCTCACGAAATCATGCGCACCTTGAAACGCGGAAGCGAGTGGTATGCCGTCAAGAAAGGGAGCTCCCAGAGCGTGTTCGGGGCGGCGAAGGCGGGCGTGCTCGGCAACTTTTTCAAGAGAGAGCTGACACGGATGCCGCCAATGGACATTGCAGACGTGGCCTATGACCGTTTTCTGGCCAATGGCCAATCGGAAGCTCACATAAATGCCAAACCTGGACAGCGACTTCGCCTCAGGCTCATTGACGGTTCGGCCACAACCTACTTCTTCGTTGAGTTCGCTGGAGGGCCGATGAAGATCATTTCCAGCGACGGCATCGACGTGCAGCCATTCAATGAGGATCGTTTTCTCATAGCTGTCGCCGAAACATACGATTTGCTGGTGACGGTGCCACAAGATGGAAGCTACGAACTGCGCGCTACAGCTCACGACGGTTCCGGGCACACCACGGTGTGGATAGGTCAAGGTCAGAAACATCCGGCTCCCGATGTGCCGAAGCCGGATCTCTATGCACTGATGGGGGGAGTGACCTTGCGTAGCGTGATGGCGTTGCCACCAGCCGACAGCATGGGAATGCCCGATTGGAAAATTGATGCCGGAATGTTCGATCAACCCGGAATGAATATGGATGATATGGATATGGGAGGGATGGATCATGGCCAAAGTGAACATGACATGGCGAGGCCCATGAAAATGGAAGGAAACACCTATCCTCACGCAGGAATGAACATGGAGATGACGTCTGACAATTCAGCAGGCGCGATGGTCGGCATGGATCACTCCGGGGGAGATTCAGAAAAGATGGTGGGTATGTCGCATGAACCCGA
>JABHWQ010000213.1 GCA_018657655.1 Chloroflexota bacterium
AGAGAGCAGTTGGATTTGCTGATGAACAGAACGCGAAGGATGGACAATCTAATAGACGGTATTTTGCAGTATTCAAGACTGGGTCGGTCAAAAGAGGAAGCGGAAGAGGTGAATCTGGATACGCTGGTCTCTCAAGTGATTGATGCCATCGACCCCCCGGAGAACATTGAAATCCAGGTTGCCACCGAATTGCCGACTATTGTCTGTGAGAAGATCCGGATCCAGCAGGTTTTCCAAAACCTGCTGAGCAATGCGGTAAAGTACATGGACAAACCGCAAGGTCTCATTGCCATCAGTTGTGCGGATATCGATGGGTACTGGAAGTTTGGTGTTACAGATAACGGCCCGGGCATCGAGGAAAAGTATTACGATAAGATATTCCAGATCTTCCAGACCCTTAAACCCAGGGACGAGACCGAGAGCACCGGCATTGGCCTTTCAATCGTGAAGCGAATCATCGAGATGCACGGCGGTGAGGTCTGGGTGGAATCGAAGGTAGGTGAAGGAAGTACGTTCTCCTTCTCCATACCTAAAGAAACAAACTAAGGAGTTTTATTATGAAAGAGCAGATGACAGTTCTACTGGTTGAAGACGATCGCGTTGACGCCATGACAGTGCGGCGCGCCTTCAGAGACCTGCAGATCACCAATTCGCTGGATATCGTCTCCGATGGAGAGGAGGCTCTGGAGTATCTGAGAAATAATGGCCATCGACGGTTGGGGATCATTCTCCTGGACCTGAACATGCCCAGGATGAATGGGATTGAGTTCCTCAGAATAGCAAGGCAAGAGAATGCTCTGAACGGAACACCGGTTGTGGTGCTGACGACCTCAAGAGAGGAGCAAGATAAAGTCGGGACCTTTAATCTGGGGGTTGCAGGCTATATGGTCAAGCCCGTCGACTATCGTCAATTCTTGGAAGTGGTTCGGACCATAAAGCTGTACTGGACTCTGAGCGAGTTGCCTTAAGGGGGGCATTATCATGGGGACCAGAAAATTGAAAATCCTGTTGGTTGAAGACGATAAAGTCGACCAGATGGCTTTCCGGCGGTTTGTGGCCGAGAGCGATTTGGGGTACGACTATACGATAGCCGGTTCAGTGACGGAAGCGAAAAACGTGCTGGCCTCCGATAAATTTGACGCGGTAATTTCGGACTATCGTCTGGGTGATGGGACAGCCTTTGACCTGTTGAGTCTCATTGTGGGAGCACCTGTTGTAGTGACAACAGGTGCTGGGGACCAAGACATTGCCGTCAAAGCGATGAAATCCGGTGCCTATGACTATCTGATTAAGGACCGTGAACGCAATTATCTCAAAGTGATTCCGACCACCATCGAGAAAGCTCTCAGGCGAAAAGAACTCGAAGACCAACTTCACATTGCGCAGTTTTCCCTTGACAATTCAGCAGATTTGGTATTATGGGCTACTCCGGATGGCAAGTTGACTTATGCCAATGATGAAGCATGCCAGTCACTCGGATACACGCGTGGGAAATTGCTTTCGCTTAACTTGAGAGACATTGTTTTTGATACATCATCGAAGGAAACCAAGCGTGTGGCCAAATCCCTGAGGGAGAAACAGTCTCTCAGGCTGGAACCATGGTTCAGTCGCAAGGATAGCAGCACGTTTCCAGTGGAAATCCAGATGAATTACGAAGAGTTCAATGAACGGGAATACGTGTTTGTTTTTGCCCGAGATATAAGCAAGCGTAAGCAGGCAGATAAGGCACTGCGCGAGAGTGAGGAAAAACTGCGGGTCATGTTCGAAGCCATTGGCGACGGAGTTGGCGTCACCGATCTGGAGGCCACCATGGTAGAGGTGAATGAAGCGTTCCTCCACACATTCGGGCTGGGTGACAAGAAAGAAGCCATCGGACTAACTTCATTTGATCTGATTGCCGAAAAGGACCATCCGAAACTATTGGAGCATGTGGGGAATATTCTGGAAAGTGGGCAGAGTGAAACCAGAGAATACACGCTGCTCTACAATGCAGGTCAAGAGTTTCAGGGTGAGACAACCGCCGCTCTAATGCGCGATGGCTCGGGGAACCCAGTGGGGTTCGTTAGCGCGACCAGGGATATCACCGAGCGCAAGCGGACGGAGCAGGCACTGCGTGAGAGCGAGGAGAAGTTCCGGACTATCTTTGAAAACGTCAACGATGAAATCATCTTTGTTGATGAAAACGGCGTGGTTATTGATGTTAACGAAAGGGTTGAGGATATCTTTGGATACAAGAAAGAGGAAGTCATAGGGAAGAACTTCGCTGAGGTCGAATTTGCCTCTCCGGATGTAATGATGGATATGATTCAAGGCTTTGCTGAGACTTTTAACGGTGATGCAAAAACAAGGCTGGTGACATATGAGGCTCGACACCGAGACGGGACTCCGATTTTTATCGAGGTGAGCGGCAATCCGATTCAACTTGAAAATGGATCAATGCGTAGTCTCGCTGTCTTAAGAGACATCACTGAACGGAGGCGAACCGAAGAATCTTTGCGGGACAGTGAAGAAGGGCTGAACAGAGCACAGCAGATCGCACATGTAGGGAGCTGGGAATGGAATATCGTTGATGGTTCATACATTTTGTCTGAAGAAATGCGGCGCATTTACGGAATAGATGAAAGTATGGAATCCGCAGGCTTCCTGGACATCATAGATGCGCTAGTACATCCGGATGATAGAGAGCAAATGTTCCTGGCCGCACAAGAAGCGACTGTTTCTGGAATCGGGCCTACTGCAGTTTACAGGGTTATCCAACCAAGTGGAGAGATTCGATGGATGGAGGCAGTGTCTCCGAAAGCGAAACGTTTTACCGATGATGGTTCCCCACTAATCATGATCGGCACGGTTCAGGATATCACTGAACGCAAGCTGGCGGAGGATGAGCTGCTTCGGATCACCAAAGCGGTTGAAAGCTCCAGTGATGCTATTGGAATGTCGGATCCCAATGGTTGTCACTTCTACCAGAATGAAGCGTTTACTACACTGTTCGAATATTCGGCTGAGGAACTTGCTGCAGAGGGTGGCGGTCCCGCCGTCTATGCTGACCAAAGGGTAGCCCGTGGCGTTTTTGAAACAATTAAGGCTGGTAAATCGTGGGCTGGTGAGTTGGAGATGGTCTCTAAAAGCGGGCGAAAGTTTCCAGTGGCCTTACGTGCGAATGCGGTACTGGATGAATCTAGCGAAATCATTGGGCTTGTCGGTATTCATACCGACATCACCGAGCGCAAGCGGGCGGAACGTGAGCTGGGGGAGGCCCACCAGAGGTTGATGGAGAATGCAAGAGAGGCAGGAATGGCTGAGGTAGCTACGGGTATGCTGCATAATGTGGGCAACGTGGTTAACAGTGTTGGTATCATCACCTCCTCTGTTCATGAGACCGTCAGCAACTCACGGATGGCCAATCTCACCAAGGTGGGTAACATGCTCCAAGAGCACAAGGATGACCTGGCTACCTTTCTAACCATCGATGAGCGAGGACAGCATATGCCGGCGTACATCTCCACTCTGGCCCAACACCTCACCGATGAGCAACAAAAAGTTATCGCTGACATGAAGGTACTTTCCGAACATGTTAAGCACATCATCGAGATCGTGAACCTCCAGCAGCTGTATAGCAAATCCGGGGGTTTAACTGAGCCGGTGAATCCGGTAGCAATCATGGAGGATGCTCTGCACATCAATGCCAGTGGGCTGGCCAAGAGGGACATTGAGGTCATTCGCAAATACGAGGACCTTCCCGTACTGCCGCTCGACCGCCACAGGATAATCCAAATACTTAACAACCTGATCAGTAATGCCAAATTCGCTCTTGAGCAGAACAGACAGGCACGCAAAACCATTACGGTTGGGGTCAGGAATACCAACAGCCATGTACGTTTTGAAGTGGCCGATAATGGCATAGGCATTGCCGGGGAGGACATGACGCGTATATTCGGCCACGGTTTCACTACCCGGAAGGAAGGGCATGGCTTTGGTCTGCACACCGGGGCGCTCGCCGCCAAAGAAATGGGTGGTTTCTTAAAGGCACACAGTAAAGGGCCCGGAAAAGGCGCCACGTTCATACTTGAGATACCGATTATTCATGAGGAGCAGTGATAAATAATGAATTGAGTAGACCAATGTGCCATAAGCTCCAACAACACTCTTTGAGTGTACAGAGCGAAAAAGGTATGGAATTTAAATGATAGCAGAATACGGAGGTGAGAAATGTCACAACTAATTGAACTGAATTGTCTGAGCATGAAATGTCCCAGACCAATCATCGAAATCGCTAAAGCATCGCGGAAATCGCCTGGTTCCATCCTACATGTATTGGCGGACGATCTGGCATTCGAAAGCGACGTCAGAGCTTGGGCTGAGAGTACCAAGGCCACAATCATGAACATCGAAAAGGATGGCGAGACCGTCACGGCTCAGATACAGCTAAGGAACCTCTGAATAAGTGGTGACGACGGGGGTTTGGGGGTGTCCCCCTAGAGACGCTCCGGTGGAACGTCTCTACCGTCCCCCAAGATTGGGGGATCAAGGGGGTTGATCACAGCTTCCCCAAACAATTGAAGGGAGATATAAATGGATTCAAATATTGATGTGTTGAATGCTCCGGATATTCAGTTTCAATTGCATAGCTTGAGCGAAGAGGTGGCTGCACTTAAGAAACAGGTCAAAGACCAGCAGCAGGAAAACTCGGTTAACGTGATCTGTTTCAGTGGCGAATGGGATCGGCTTTTTGCTTCACTGACGATTGCCGGCAGCGCTCTGGCTATGGGAATGCAGGTTCACCTGTTCTTCACTTTTTGGGCGGTCAGCGCTTTGAGAGGCGACGGCTCTGTAAAGGGTAGTGAGAAATCGTTCCTGCAAACCATGTTCGGGCGTATGCTTCCCAGTGGCCCCGGGAAGGCTCCCCTTTCAAAATTCAATTTTGGGGGATTGGGTAAGTGTTTGATGCGGCGCATCATGAAGCAGAATAATATCGAAGATATTGATGTGCTGTTTCAAGAAGTGGTGGACCTCGGCGCCCAGATTCACGTCTGTGAAACATCGTCTATCCTCTTCGGGCTCGGATGTGACGAATTGATCAATGGCGATCAAATAGACCGATGTGGCGCAGCAACCTTTCTATCGCAAGCTCTAAAAAGCAGAATGACACTCTTCATCTAATCACAGGGGGTAGACAATGAACAACGGTACGGATATGTTGATCACACTGATCACAGGGAAGCAGGATCGCGGTACGCGTGCCACGCTGGCCCTCTCCTGGGGATGTGCCGCCCTGGCAATGGGGCAGAATGTCACCCTTTTTCTGACGATGGATGGCACGGTGTGGGCCTCCGAAGGATATTCAAAAGGTGTGCTCGTGGAAGGGTTCGAAGCATTGGAGGTTTATTTTGAGCAGTTTATTGATCTCGGCGGGGAGCTGCTGGTCTGTGCTCCCTGTTCGCAGTATTACTGTTCCATAGATGGTGAGGGAATCGGAGGTGCCTTACGAAAAGAGGCCCAATTGAGCGGATTGGCAACTGTGGTCTCAAGGATTAGCCCTACAACCAAGACAGTCACTTTCTAAGTGATTGAGTGAGGATGTCATGCAACTACCAAAAAAACAGACTTCAAAATTGCCCAAGGTTAGCGATCGCAACGAAGAGTTCGTCGACAAGCTGGCAGAATCCATGTCGAGGGCCAAGTTGGAGTTCCTGGCTTTGGAAGATACTCACGATGAAATCCAGCAACAATACCAACAATGGGAAGATGATCACAAAAGACTTCTCGAACTCAATGAGCGATTGGCCATGGTCAATGCGGAATCCGCGGAATTGATGGCCGAGCTGGAAGATAAAAATGAATCACTAAGTGTGCTGAATAAACGGCTTGCGGAAGCCAATGCACAGTCTGCGGAATTGATGGTTGAGATTGAAGAAAAGAATGATATCCTCGTGCGCACGAATAAGGAATTGGCACGCGCCAATGCCCATGCTGCGGAATTGATGGCCATTATTGAGATTAAAGACGAGGAAATTGAGAATTTGAATCGATCTCTTTCACAAGCCAATGTCAGGGGCGCAAATCTTATCGCAGACCGCGAGTTACAGATGGAGGAATTCAAGCAACTCAACCGGAATCTTAAACGAGAAGTGCGAGAGCGTAAGAAAGTAGAAGCCGGTTTGAGAGAGAACGAGGAAATGATTCGATCCATCCTTGAGTCTTCACCCGATGCGATTATTGTTACGGATCTAAAGGGTAACATCATTGAATGCAATCAAGCAGCAGTGGAACAATACGGCTACATAAAAGAGGAAATGCTCAATGGGACAAATACCATTGATCTCATAGCTCGAAAACACCGTGCAACGGTCAAAGAAAACACGGAAAACGTCCTCAAAGGAGGGATTGCCAGAAACGTTGAGTATACACTGCTAAAACAAGACGGAAGTGAATTCCAGGCCGAATTGTCCACAGGTGTTATCAAAGGTGCCAATGGAAAGCCCTTATATTTTGTTTGCATTTCAAAAGACATCACCGAACGCAAGCAGGCGGAGGAGGAGCTGAAGATAACACACCAGAGGCTGGTTGAAACTGCGAGAATTGTAGGAATGGCCGAGGTGGCGACCGGCGTGCTTCATAATGTGGGAAACGTGGTTAATAGCGTCGGTATTAGCACATCATCCATGCAAGAGACTATTCGGAATTCGCGTTTGGGAAATCTTGTCAAGGTAGCTGCCATGCTCGATGAAAACAAGGATAACCTGGCCGCTTTTCTCACCACTGATGAACGAGGTCAGAAACTATTGACCTATGTATCCGCCGTGGCTGAACATCTAACGGATGAACAGGACAAACTCAGTGAAGACCTGAATGTGTTCTCCGAGTATATGCAGCACATCATTGAAATTGTCAATTTGCAGCAATCGTACGGTAAAACGGCGGGGGGGACGGAGCTGATGAATCCTGCCGACATTATGGAAGATGCACTTCGTATCAACACGAACGCTCTGACTCGGCACAGTGTGGAAGTGGTCAAAGAGTACGGGGACCTGTCTCCGATGCAACTGGACCGACACAAGACGCTTCAGGTTCTTACCAACCTGATGACAAATGCCAAATACGCCCTTGCCAAGAATGATAACTCATCCAAAGTTCTTACATTACGCGTAAAAACCAGAGATGATGATCAGATTGTCTTTGAGGTAGCGGATAACGGCACCGGTATCGCTGAGGAGGATATCACGCGGATATTCAGCTATGGTTTCACCACCAAGAAGGATGGCCATGGATTCGGACTGCACAGTGGGGCTCTTGCAGCCAAGGAAATGGGCGGTTCGCTGCGAGTGCACAGCGAGGGACGGGGGAAAGGCGCCACGTTCACACTGGAACTACCAACCAACTACAAAGGAGATCATAATGAGTAATGAGTTAATTGAGATTCTCGAACTGAGTAATAGTGAGATTGATAACCTGGCCCGCCGGATACTCATCATCGATGACAATCCGGATATTCACAGGGATTATAAGAGTATTCTTGCCAGCGAAGACAGTGATAGTCTGCTTGGTGACTTGGAAAAGGAGCTGTTCGGGGATAGTGATACCATGGCAGTTCAGAAAGATGCATACTATATGGACTTCGCATCCCAGGGGCAAGAGGGCCTTAGCAAAGTGCAGGAAGCCGTTTCTCAGGACCGATCATTCATGGTGGCTTTTGTGGACATGAGGATGCCGCCAGGTTGGGACGGTCTGGAAACCATCGAACACATTTGGCAGGTGGATCCGGAAATACAGGTTGTCATCTGCACGGCCTATTCCGACTACTCGTGGACGGAGATGATCCAACGGCTGGGGAAGACGGATAAACTTGTAGTGCTCAAGAAGCCCTTCGATGCTGTGGAGGTTGCTCAGCTGGCCAACGCACTCACGCAGAAATGGATACTGCATCGTCAGGCTACCCTCAAGATGGATGAACTCGATGCGATAGTGGCAGAGAGGACTCGGGAACTGGAGAAAATAAACAGCGACCTTCATCAGGAAATGGAGGAGCGTAAGCAAGCGGAAGCGGCACTGCGGCAGAGTGAAAGGCGGTTTTCTGACATATCTTACAGTATGGCAGACTGGATATGGGAGGTTGATACCAATGGGAACTATACCTTCTGTTCCGGAAAAGTAAAGAAGATTCTGGGATACGAGCCTGATGAACTGATTGGAAAAACCCCGTTTGATCTGATGCCCGATAAAGAAGCGGAGCGCATGAAAGCAACGTTCGCTAGAATTACCGGGGAAAAGGCTGCCATTGAGGATCTGGAAAACTGGAATCTAACCCAAAACGGGAGTGAGGTCTGCTTTCTTACAAACGGCATACCCATACTGGACGAGAACGGCGAGCTGTTGGGTTACCGGGGTGTAGATAAAGATATCACCAATCGCAAGCAACAAGAACAAGAACTGCAACGAACCATGTCAGAATTGGAGCAATCCAACCAGGCGCTGCAGGAAACTCTGGCCAAAGTTGAGCGAGCACATGACCTGGTTCAACTGCGTTCGGTTCAACTTGAAGCGGTCAATGATGAGTACAAAGAAGCTCAAGTTCAGTTGTTTGCAGCCAATGCCAGCCTGAAGGAAAGCGAGGAGCTCTACCGCATGCTGGCGGACAATGTGGCTGATGTAATCTGGACCAAGGATATGAACTTGCACAACACCTACGTAAGCCCATCTATCATCCGGATAACGGGATATACCGTCGAAGAGTTCATGCAGATGACAATAGATCAGGCTTATCCCCCCACTTCCGTGGAACTTATCAATGAGACATTCCATGAAGAGCTGGCGATAGAAGCCTCATGTGATGCATCCCCTACGCGTCAGCGCGTTCTGGTTCTCGAACAATATCGCAAAGACGGATCCACCTTCTGGATCGAAGATAAACTAGCGTGTCTCCGAGATCCCGAAGGGGCGCCCATAGGAATTATGGGAATCACCAGAGACATCACCGAGCGCAGGAATGCCGAAGAGGAAATCGAACGAAACTATCAGGAGCAAGCGGTATTAAGCTCACTGTTGAGCCTCTCATTGGAAGGGACGAGTCTCGATGAGATTATCGACCTGAGTCTGGGGGAAGTGTTTTCCATTCCATGGCTGGGGATAGAACCACGGGGATGCGTGTTTCTGGTGGAAGGAAATGAACTGGTGATGGTATCGGAACAAAACATGAATCCCTATGTAGTTAAGTCATGTGATCGCATTGAGTTTGGGCACTGCCTGTGCGGGCGAGCAGCCCGGAGTGGAGAAACAATATTCAAGGACTGCATTGACCACGAACACGAAACTCGATTTGAAGGCGTCATGCCGCACGGCCACTATTGTCTTCCCATCCAGTCAATGCACGGCACACTGGGCGTGTTGAACCTCTATATCAAGCATGGCCACAAACGAGATTCGCGCGAAGAGCAGTTCCTGGCTTCAGTCGCCGCTGTGATAGCGGGAACCATCGAGCGCAAGCGCGCGGACGAAGCGCTGCGGGAGAGCGAGGAGAAATATCGACTCATTACTGAGAATGTGGATTCTCTTATTGCCATGGTGGATTGCGAGGGAAAGTACGTGTATACCAATACAGCTCACCAACGGGTGACAGGATATGAGCCGAAGGAACTCATCGGGAAAAGTAGCTCTGACTATGTTCATCCTGAGGATGCTAAGCGACTGGCAGCTTTTTCCGCAGCCGGCGATACTGGACTAGTCTCTTACACATACAGGCTTAGATGTACAGATGGTTCATACAAATGGATGGAAGGACGCGGTAAACTGATATATGATGAAACCGGCAAACTACACAGAGCGTTCACGATTGCGAATGACATCACGGAACGCCTGCGTGCCGAAGAGACGATGCGTGATAG
>JABHWQ010000022.1 GCA_018657655.1 Chloroflexota bacterium
CCTAGCTCGTGCCAGCATTGTGTGCAGGCAACCGATCGGCCCGGCACCCCAGATGAGCACTGTATCACCTTCTTCCACACCAACACGATCCTGACCATTGAGGCAACAAGCCAATGGCTCAGCAAAGGTAGCCTCTTCAAATGTTAGACCTTCTGGAATTATGCTTACTCCGTTGCAAGCTATGCCCTTTGCTGGTACAGCAAGGTATTGGGCGAATCCTCCGTCAAAGGTAAATCCAATTATGCCGATGTCTTTGCAAAGATTTGTAATCCCGCTTCTGCAGAATGCACAGTCTCCACATGGAAGACCGGGAGCAATTTGAACCCGATCCCCCTCCTTGAACGAGTTGTTGTCGGTTGCGACTACTATGCCAGCTGTTTCGTGGCCAAGAATGCGCGGGTATACAAGATCGCGCTGTCCCTGAACGGACATTTTCACGTCGGTGGCACAAATCGAACAAGCTTTCACCTCGACCAGGAACCCTCCTGCCGGACATTCCGGAGAAGGCACTCGATCAATAGCCAAATTTCTCAGAGCTTTGAGAACCGCTGCTCTCATCAAACTTTTTCCCATAAAACAAAAAAATCCCTAAACCAATTCTGGCTTAGGGATTTACCATCTCCCGTGTAACCTTTTTCTCGAAGGTATTGCAGGATTTACTGGCAGGTCTTCTGGCTCTTGGGTCCTCCTACTCCTTGAGGCCTTCCCATCCCGTTAAGACGGGACAGTGGCGCTTTCTCAGGTTTCGTCTCCAATTACAGCGGCGGGACCGCGCCCGATTCTCACGGGCTTCCCTCTTCAGCTCTAGAACGAGCACCAGTAAATTTCTATTCAATTGTCGATGTTTATTATAATCAATACGGTTGATGGTTGTCAAAATGCTGTAGACTGGAAACAATCCCATGACTAATGTATCAATGAAGCAGGATGGGGTAGTGAATTGGTGCTTGAAGAGTGCCGATTTACCCAGTAGTGGTAGAATAATAGTAAGGACGCACCTATGAGTATTTCGTTCCTGACAACCAAATTTTACATTCCCTCGCCTCCACGGGAATTTGTCTCGCGTCCCCGACTGATCGAGCTGCTGAACGTCGGTCTCCATCGTAAATTAACACTAATTTCGGCGTCGGCCGGCTTCGGCAAAACGACCGTATTGAGCGAGTGGATCCACAGGGGAAATGATGAATCGCCAGTCCAATCGCAAGTGGCGTGGCTTTCCTTAGATGATGATGACAACGATTCGATTCGATTCTGGAGCTATTTCATAGCCGCCTTACAGACGATCCGCCCCGGTATGGGTAAATCTTGTCTGGCTCTGCTCGATTCTCCGGACCCCCCACCGGTGCGGTCGATCCTGACAATTCTGATCAATGCGCTCAACGCACAATCGGACACAATCGTAATCATTCTCGATGATTACCATTCCATCACAGCGAAATCCATCCACGAAACTTTGACCTTTTTTCTGGATCATTCGCCGCCTCAGGTCCACCTGGTTATCGCCAGCCGGATCGATCCCCCACTTCCTCTGTCCCGGCTACGGGGTAAAGGTCAGCTCAACGAACTGCGTACCACCGAGCTTCGATTCAATGTCGACGAAACTACCGCTTTCCTGAACGAAATCATGAAACTTGATCTCTCAGAGAACGACGTAATGGCTCTGGAATCCCGAGTTGAAGGATGGATTGCCAGTTTGCAGATGACGGCTCTGTCTCTTCAGGGCCGTAAGAATATCCCGGATTTCATCAAGGCCTTTAGCGGATCACATCACTACATCATGGACTACCTGGCTAAAGAAGTACTTCAGCGTCAAGATGAGGAGACGCGATCTTTTTTGCTCAAAACATCAACACTCAATCTTTTATGCGGCCCTTTGTGTGATGCACTCACTCACCAGAATGATGGTCAAGAACGACTTGAAGATTTGGCATCCGCGAACTTATTTCTCACCCCATCGGATGATGAGCGACGATGGTTTCGCTACCATCATCTCTTCGCAGATCTACTGCGTAGCCAGCTTAACCGCTTGCACCCTGACTGGGTGGTACCATTACAGCAAGAAGCAAGTGAGTGGTTCGAACGTGAGGGTATGGTCGCCGAGGCCATTCATCATTCCCTGGCAATTCCTGACTATGAGCGAGCTGCAACACTCATCGAGTCGATCGCGGTGCAAACGATCAATGAAAGCAGACTCATCGCGCCGCGTAGCTGGCTGGCAAAACTGCCAAACGAACTGGTTCTCACCCGTCCCTGGCTGTGTTTGAGCATGGCCACAGTCCGTTTGGCAACTGGTAAG
>JABHWQ010000021.1 GCA_018657655.1 Chloroflexota bacterium
GCATTAAAGTATGGTGATGGGGAGTGGTTTAAATCACTGGTCAAATTGCAACGAGAGGAGGCCATATTTCTATGAATAAATTGAGGTTTACAGGGGTTGACTGACCGAGTGGTATGAAGTTGACTCAGCCTTCAACAAAGCACGATTTGATCATTCCTCAGCGCATTCAACAATAGGGAGTGTGAATTTAAATTTAGACCCCTTGCTCAGCTTGCTTTCGACCCATATTCTTCCACCATGTCCCTCAACAATTCCTTTGCAAATGGTAAGTCCCAATCCGGAACCACCTCGCCTGCGCTTTACGCCACTTTCCAGCCTGTAGAATTGGCTAAACACCTTATCTAGGTGTTCAGTTGCTATTCCCATCCCATGGTCAGTCACGCTCACCAAAATGTCACCTTTTGAGCCTTTTGCTTCGAGTGTGATTCGGCTTCCATCACCAGCGTATGCTGTGGCGTTGGCTACCAGATTAGTGATGACCTGCCCAATCCGAACTGCGTCGGCACTGATATATGGCAAATCGGATTGAATGTTGATGACAAGCTCGTGCTTGATTGAGAGCATTTGCAACTGATCGTCGATTTGACGGACGATGTCTTTGATCGTAGTCTCCGCCTTATCCATCCTCATGACTCCCGCCTCTAGACGAGAGGCATCTAACAAATCACTTATGATATGGTTAAGCCTGTCAGAGCTATGATCAATGGCATTCAGCATTTCTCTTTGTGTCTCCGTGTCCCACTGTACGTCAGGTTGAACCAGGGTGCTGGCAAGTCCCTTGATGGATGTCAACGGAGTGCGCAGTTCGTGTGAAATACTGGCCAGAAGCTGCGTTCTCCAGCGATCAAGTTCCTCAAGAGCTTTGATCCGGGCTGCTTCCTCTTTAGCCTTCATCGCCTCCGTTATATCTTTCGACATAATCATGGCCCCATCAGAAAAGGGCGATATTATGATCGAAAGCAATCTGTCACCGTATTCCAGTTTCCGGTATTCCTTTACCTCCCCGGTTCTGATGGATTCCATTAGGCTTGATCGCATGCTGGGATCGAGGTCTCCCCAATAGTCCTGGAACATAACTGCCTCCAAATCAGGGAGTTCGTCTTCAGAATGCCTTTTAGCGAGATTGCTCTTCACTACCTTACCTTCAAGATCGACGACCACGGTTGGAATCGGACTGAACTGGAACAGCGCAAAATTGAAAGATTCCCTTTCTTTTAAGTCTTCTTCGATCACCTTTCGGGCACTAATGTCCCGTAAAATAATCAGCACCCCTTCGATATCATCCCCTGATTCGATCATGCTCACACTTGCTTCAACAAACACCGGACTACCATTTTTGTGAATCATCTCCAACTCGGCCAATCCTTGCCAGTTTGTTCCCTGCATGGCACTGTTGAAAAGATTCGCCATATTTTCCGTTTGTTGCGGTTTCATGACAAAACCAAATTCCAGGATCCTCTTTCCTAACATTTCGTCCAGACTATATCCCAGAATATCCTCATTTTTCATATTCCTATCAATTACCACTCCGGACTTGTCCAGATATATAATCTCGTCATTTGCATGATCAAAAATTGTCCTGAATTTCTCCTCGCTGTGTCTCACGGCATCTGCTGCCCGGCCACGTTCAGCCGCATAACGCAGCGCGCGTGATAGAATATTTGCATCGAAGCTACCCTTGATCAGATAGTCCTGTGCACCCTGCTGTATCGCTTTGAGTCCGATAGATTCATCTGCCAAGGCGGTTAGCACAACTACAGGCAAGCCCGGAAAATCCCTGCATATGGTTTCAACGGTTTCACAACCGTTACTATCGGGGAGCCCAAGGTCGAGGAGCACTACATCGTAAATTGAATGGTGAAGCATATCCAGGGCATGGTTGAGCATTCCAACAGGATCAAGTTGAAGAAGAGGCATACCTGCTTCGTTGAGCATCTCCTCAATCAGCCTGACATCACCGGGGTTGTCTTCTACAAGCAATACTCTTGAAATATCTTGAGTATCCATTTGATTCACTCCCTTCAGCTCTGACCCAGTTACGTATCGAACCGAGATTCCCTGGCTCGTCAATCGTGATGGTAATTATGCTTGGTTGTGTAGCATGTTACTGTTTTCATTTTGACTTCTTTTACCGGAGTGCGGCTTATTATACACCTATCTGCATCTAAATCAAAGTATGTCATTTAGGAGAATAAATATAACAACTTGTCACAACGAATGTATTCATGTATAATGCAATTCACCTTCCAAGAAAGTAATTTAATCTACAACAGCAGCTAGATCAATTACAATCGTGATTCCTCGGTGGGAGTCAAATGGATACCGATAAAGGCAAACCAGGAGGAAACCGTGGGACGCAAAGCCATGGACCTACGGCATTTCCAGCTAGGGTAGCCAGGTTACCAATTATCCTATTGAAAAGCGATGATGCACCGGAATCATATCGCGCTGGAGATGCCTTTTCAGGTATCTCTTTTTTTTGGCTGTACCTTAAAGACTAGCAAATTATCTCTCAGTAAATTGACCAAGTTATGTTCGGTGTTTTGATTCATAAACATCAAAAGTTCTTTGTTGTGGTAGTTTGATCATAGTGGGGCAGGCAGTTGTATAGAATCACTGAGGTGGTATCATGAACATCACTATCAAACTTACGGTGGCAATCCTGGCTATGTGTCTGGTTCCATTATTGGCGATAACCTTAGTTGCTTACCATGATGCCAGGGATTCCCTGTCAGATGAGAGCCTCGATCATCTTGAATCTGTGGCCGAAGTTCAAGTACACCGGGCCGAAGATGTGGTAGATCAAAATTTGCAGAGGCTGGCCTTACTTACCAGCCGGACACAGTTGCTCATAGATATTGATTCTTATGTACAGGTTCCTGACCTTGCTATCCAGCAAAGAATGAACGGTAATTTGCAGGACGCTCTGTCCTCAATTATCAGTTTCGAAGAGATATCTGTATTGAACCTCGAAGGGGAAACGATTGCCTCAACCGATGGGGCCTTGCTGGGCACTGTTCATATTGAGGAGGAGTATTTTAATCGCGGACTTGACGAAGCCAGCGCAGATATCCTGTTTTTGGATCAGGCCGGGGACCTGGATATTCACCTTTCTGCGCCTCTCCATTTAGGAGAGCGGCTGATAGGTGTTGTAGCAGCTAAGGCCGATGCGGATGCGATTGTGTCGCTGGTGGCAGATTATACCGGATTGGGCAAAACAGGCGAGACGCTTTTAGCGCAGCGAGATGAGAATGGAGATGCCATATTTATCACGCCACTACGGTTCGATCCTGAAGCAGTGCTGAAACGAATCGTGTCCCAGGATGATCTGGAATTACCGATCACACAGGCTCTCCTAAAAAACGAAGGGCTGTTCACCGATTCCATTGATTATCGCGGTGAATCCGTACTAGCTGCTACTCAATACATCGAGAAATCGGACTGGGGCCTGGTGGCCAAAATCGATAAATCCGAAGCTTTCGAGCCGATTGAGGATTTACGCAATTTCATGCTTATTGTAGCCGCAATCAGTTCAGTACTAATAATCGTATTTGCTTATATTGTAGCTCGTACTATTTCTGGCCCCATTGTAAGTCTTACTCATACTGCTACTGCAATAAGTCGCGGGGATCTTTCCAAGCGATCCGATCTCAAATCCAAGGATGAGATAGGGATGCTAGCACAATCCTTTAATACAATGACAGAGAATCTGCTTGAATCCAATAGCGGCCTGGAACAAAAAGTGCAGGACAGAACAAAAGAGCTGGAGATAGAGATAGTTGAGCGCAAGCGGGTTGAGGAAACCATGCGCCTGCATAGCGAAATTATTACGAACATGCTTGAAGCAGTATGTCTCGTACGGAGTGAGGACGGGATTGTTGTCTATACAAATCCGGCATTCGAGAACATGTTTGGCTATTCTCATGACGAAATGCTGGGGATGCACGTGTCAATTGTGAATGCTCCAACGAGTAAATCCCCTGATGAAACAGCCGTAGAGATTATGAGTAGTATTGCTGCTACTGGTTTTTGGGACGGGGAGGTCTGCAACACCAAAAAAGACGGGACATATTTCTGGTGTCATGAAAAGGGTTCGGTATTTGATCATCCCGAATTTGGGAATGTAATACTCGGGGTTCATACTGATATCACCGAACGCAAACGAGCAGAGGAATTGCTGCGTGAAAGCGAAACACAATTTCGGCACTATTTCGAGCTAGCCAATATCGGGTTTGCACTTACGTCTCCTGAGAAGGGATGGCTCAAGGCAAATGAACGAATTTGCCAGATCCTCGGCTATTCTTGGGAGGAACTATCTTCCACCAACTGGGCGGAACTCACACATCCGGATGATTTGCAGGCGGATGAAGATCAATTCAGTCTAGTTCTGGCTGGTAAAATTGACAATTACGAACTCAACAAGCGTTTTATTCGAGGTGATGGGAGCATTGTGTTCACTCATTTAACAGTTTCATGCCTTCGCAATGATGACCGGACGGTGAAATATATTATTGCCACGCTGGAAGATATTACCGAGCGTAAGCAAGCGTCGGATGTGTTTCTGGCGCAAAAGCATCGGAATGAGTTGATTCTTGAAACAACGATGGATGGATTCATTTTAGCAGACATTAATGGGAAGTTGATTGAAGTAAATCCTGCTTACAGTGAACTGATTGGCTATTCCGGTGAAGAGCTAGTCGCGATGAATATCCGGGAATTGGAAGGGCAGTTATCCACAGAGGCGATTGAGCAGAGAATTGAGTTAATGGTTAAACTGGGATCTGCTCAATTTGAAACCAAGCACAAGCATAAAAATGGGCAGATGATCGATCTTGAAGTTAGCATTGCCATCATGCAACCAGAGACAGAACCATTGGTGATTGCTTTTGTGCGCGATATCACTGAACGCAAACAGGTAGAGGAAGCTCTGTTGAATAGCGAAACCGATCTGCGTAATGCTCAACAGCTTGCTCAGATCGGCAATTGGAATCTTGATGTCTCCACAGGCATTGCCAAACTATCTGAGGAGATGGCGCGCATATGGGGCTACGATTCAAGCGTTGACCATCTTTCTTATGAAACCATTATGAGTTTAATCCATCCTGATGATGTGGATCGTGTCAACAGATCGATGCAACAAGCCATGGATCAGGGCATAATCTATACCGAAGAATTCCGCATTGCCCTGCCGACAGGAGAAGAGAGGAACATCCACGGCGTGGGAGAAGCGGAAAAAGACGCC
>JABHWQ010000171.1 GCA_018657655.1 Chloroflexota bacterium
CCTGAAGTGAATAGAAGATTCCCTTTATTACGTAACTCATCGTATTGCTTTGAAGATAGCCATTGTCATTTTCATATTTGGCCAGTGGATCGCTATTTGGGGTTACTCCGGATATGTTAGCGGATCGGTTAGTCCCGTACCTTCGAATCCCCTCAACCTGAGCTGACAAGCGTCACAGTGACCACACGGATTCCCGGTTTTCAACGGATCATAACAGGTATGAGTGAGGGCATAATCCATGCCCAAATCAGTGCCTTTTTGGATAATCTGCGATTTGGTAAGGTTGATAAGTGGGGTATGGATGGTTAGCTTCTGATTACCTTCAATACCAGCTTTAGTAGCCAGGTTTGCCATGCTCTGGTAAGCCCGGATATACTCGGGGCGGCAATCGGGATAGCCGCTGTAATCCAGTGCATTGACACCAATAAATATATCGTTTGCCTCCAGTACCTCCGCCCAGGCCAGGGCAAAAGAAAGGAAAATGGTATTCCGCGCAGGGACGTAAGTAGTGGGGATACCATCCGAAAGATTATCTACCGGTCGATCCTTCGGTATCTCACTATGATCTGTCAATGCAGAGCCGCCAAACGCGCCAAGATCGATATCAACGACAATGTGTTCTTGTGCCCCGTATTTCTTGGCGATTCTCCCGGCAGCATCTATCTCAAATTCATGGCGCAGACCATAGCGAAAGGTGAGAGCGTGGGGAGAGAATCCCTGGTCTTTTGCTATGAGGAGGACAGTGGATGAATCCAGTCCACCGCTGAGTAGAACGACGGCTTTTCTTTCCATTGAATTCCCGTACTTAGATCCAGCGTTTTGCTCGGAAGAAGGCCAACATGCCGATAACAATGAAAAGCATGAAGACCAGTATGGCGACTACAGCATATGTATTGGTCGCCAAAAAGCCGAGATTCACATTCATCCCCAGGATGCCGGATACGAGAGTGAGCGGCAGCAAGATGACGGAGATAACTGTCAACAAACGCATGACCTGGTTGATGCGGAATGAAGTTAGCGTACCAATGTTGTCATTGAGACCTGCTATCCATTCTTTGTACTCAGCGAGACTATCTTCGATTTTACGATTATGGTCAGCCAGGTCGCCGAAATAAACGTCCGGATCTGCCTTGATTAGGGGCAACTCACTTGATTCCAGCCACTCGAACACTTCTGTCTGGGGTTTTACCATCCTTTGAAATGCGATCACATCTTTCCACAATAGGGAAAGCTCACGCACTATAAAGCGGGCATCCTCTTCAAAAATATCAGCCTCGACCTGCTCAATATTGTTCCCCATTTTATTGAGAATCGGGAAACAGTATGTTATCAAACGGTCGAGAATGAGATACAGAAGATAACCGGCGCTGTGACTCATGGTTTCATCTTGAGTCTCTTTGTTTAAGGCACAGTCTTTGAAAAAGGCCGTCAGGGGTTTGAGATTGGCTTCATGGAGGGTGATTAAATAATTCTCTCCCATGAATACAGAAACCTGACTGGCTGTGGTGATCCGAGCTTCCTTGTGAAAAACCGGGAAATGGAAGACCATAAAAAGGTAGTTATCGTCTTCGTCATGGTCTATTTTCGGCCGCTGGATTCGGCTCAGGCAGTCGTCTAGTTCCAGTTCATGGAACGGGTAGTGCTGGGCCAGATACTCAGTCTCTTGTTCAGTTGGTTTTTCAATATTGACCCATTTCAGCTTGCCATAGGAAATCGTATCGATCCTAGGGCCTTGCCTGGTATCTACGGTTTGAGCCATCGTTCTTCTTCCTCGATCAACTCTGCGTGAGATACTTCTCTGCTGAAACGGCAGCGATCGCCCCGTCCCCTGCGGCTGCCACCACTTGTCGGATGGACCCTTCACGAATGTCTCCTGCTGCAAAAATTCCCGGGATTTCGGTTTCCATCTGAGCATTGACCGGGATTGTCCCGCCTGCTCCTAGTTTTAATATATGCGCGAGGTATTCCGTGTTCGGTTTGTTTCCCACGGCCATGAAAACCCCGTCCACTTTCAGCGATGATTTCTCACCGGTTTTAACGTTTTGCAACTGGAGCCCGTTGACGCTTTCGTTCCCATCGATAGCATCTACAACGGTATCCCATACTAAATCAATTTTTTCATTGGCGAAGGCTCTATCCTGTAATATCTTAGTTGCGCGAAGCTGGTCCCGGCGGTGGATCAAGAATACTTTCGATGAGAATCGGGAGAGAAACAACGCGTCTGCGATGGCCACGTCACCCCCGCCGACAACGGCGGGTACTCGTTCCCGGAAAAACGGTCCATCACAGGTCGCACAATAGGACAAGCCTTTTCCCAACAACTCTTCTTCCCCCGGTATCCCCAGCTTGGCGTGTTCGGCTCCCCCGGCTATAATCAACGTATCCGCCGAGTACTCATCGCGGGTGGTCTTGACTAGCTTCTTGCTTCCACTTAGCTCTATGCTGTTGACTTCGGCCATCTCTATTTTTAGACCGTGCTTGACGGCTTGAGTCTCCATTACCTGTCCCAGGTCAAAGCCGGAAATGCCTTCCGGAAAACCCGGATAGTTTTCTACCCATTCAGAACTCGTTATCTGTCCGCCGGGCACCATTTTCTCCAAGAGCAGGGTACTCAGTCCTGCTCTTGTGGCGTATATGCCGGCGGTAAGCCCGGCAGGGCCTCCGCCTATGATAATTACCTGGTAGTCACTCATAATTGGGCATCGATCTTCTTTTTCAATTCTTCTTTGGGCATCATTCCCACCACCTGATCCATGGGTCTCCCGGTTTTGAATATCAGCATTGTGGGGATGCTCTGGATGCTGTATGAAGAGGCGATTTTTGGATTTTCATCGACGTTGACTTTGGCAAAATCTACTTTGCCTTCGTACTCATCGGCCAACTCATCGACAATTGGGGCTATCGCTCGGCATGGTCCACACCAGGGAGCCCAGAAGTCGACCAGAACAGGATTTGCCGCTTTTTCCACGACTTGTCTGAAATTATCATCATTTACTTCCACTGGTTTTGCCATAACGTTCTCCTATTGTAATGCTTGTTTGACATGATTAATTTAAGTGCCGATGGCTTCCATCACTCTTTCCTCTACCATCCGTTCTGCGACATGGATAGAGCTCTTAATGGTATCGGCATCGCTTTTCCCGTGAGTGATCACAACGTTTCCTTTCACTCCCAAAAGCAGCGCACCGGGGGTATGGTTTAAAATGCGTCCTGTTGCCTGACCCAGGGAGGCCCCCCCGTTTCCTGCTTGCTTGAATACCATCGAGAGCACCTCTGCCAATCCCTCGCTCAATTTTATCACCACATTGCCGGTGAATCCATCGGTCACAACCACATCGGCACCTCCCTTGGGAAGGTCTTGCCCCTCCACATTGCCGATGAAGTTCAAATTACTTTTGGCGAGGAGGTGATGGGAGTCCAAGGTCAGCTTGTTACCTTTGGTTTCCTCTTCCCCAGTGGAAAGAAGCCCGATCCGGGGGGTGGGCAGCGCGTAGATTTTTTGCATGTAAACATTGCCCATTTGAGCAAACTGCAGCAGATTTTGAGGTTTGCAGTCTGAGTTTGCCCCAACATCCATAAGTAGAACCGGCCCCCCGAGTGAATCGAAGGTAATGCCCAAAGCCGGGCGTGAAATCCCTTTTTTTCTCCCCAGTGTCAATAATGCCGCAGCCGCGACAGCGCCGGTACTGCCACCGGAAACAAATGCGGAGGCCTGCTGTTTTTTGATAAGGTTCATTCCGACTACAATTGAAGAATCCTGCTTACGACGAATCGCTCGGACGGGGTCTTCATCCATGCCGATTACTTCTTCGGCCGGATGAATGCTGAGCTTTATTCCGTTCAGATCGTATTGATTAAGCTCGGCTTGCACTGTCTCTCTGGGCCCGACTAGCACAACTTCAATATCGAAATCACGAGCTGCCTCAACTGCTCCTTTGATCACTTGCTGTGGGGCATAGTCGCCGCCCATGGCATCTACAGCGATTTTTACCGGATTAATATTTTGTGTCATATGCCGTAACGTCCTCCGCAATAAACGTTGATATTATCAGCCGTTGCTTATGAATAATATCAGATTTAACGAAAGTGGTGCAATGTTTAAAGAGAATGTCTTGTGTTAGCTCTTTGAAAAACAGTTCACATGGTCTATAATCATATAGCAACGGAGGGTTCGCATAGTGGCCGAGTGCGGGCGCCTGCTAAGCGCTTACCGGGGTTAAACCTGGTCGTGGGTTCGAATCCCACACCCTCCGCCAGTCTTCAATGTGGAGCCCCTTACCGCAAGGGGTTTTTTGGGTTTTAGGGAGCATATTTGTGGATATTGGTGTCGATCCCGTATTATTTAACCTTGGCTCGCTTGAAATACGCTGGTATGGTGTGATGGTTGCCCTCGCGGTTCTATTTGGGGTATCGGTATCGGCCATACTGGCAAAAAAGGAAGGGCTGGGCAATCTTACCCAGAATCAGGTACTCTCCGTAGCAATCTGGGCGGTGCCGGGTGGTGTAATTGGGGCAAGGCTGATTCACGTTTTTGATGAGTGGAGTTACTTTGTTGATCATCCGAGCGATATCATTGGTGGGGAGGGGATGGGTATTTTCGGAGCAATTCTGGGTGGAACGATTACTGCCGTAATTTATGCCAGAATTGTCGGTATCCCCATTGGTAGACTTTGTGATGTTGGCGCCTTTGGTTTGCTCGTGGCCCAGGCGATAGGCCGTGTCGGATGTTTCGTAAACGGTTGCTGCTATGGAACTACTACTGATTTGCCCTGGGGCACCGTGTGGACTCACCCGGATTCCTATGGACCGGTTATAGAAGCGGTCCATCCAACTCAGATATATGAACTTCTTTTTGATTTGGTGATATTCGGTCTGATATGGAGTTTGAGGCACAGGATCAAAATACCTGGGGCGATTTACCTTATTTACATCTCTGCGTATTCCATCGGACGATTCATGCTCAGTTTTTGGCGGGAGAATGAGGAGGCGTTTCTAGGTTTACAACAGGCTCAACTGGTATCTCTCGTGGTGCTGGTTGTGGCGGTTGGGCTGATGGTTTATCTCTACCGAAAAGAACCACCAGGGCCGGAAAATATGGCCTATATAGATGACACTGCCTCTTAACGCGTTTACTCTACTTCTTTGTTTTCTTCGATCGAGTTGGAGGCTGATCCTGCCCGCCTCGATAGTTCGGGGCTCCTATAGGTACCACGTTACTTAATTTCGGATCCTCAAGCCGCGATTTCAGACGAATATCAAGAGTCTCCATATCCGAGTCAGTAGCCGTTATCAGAGTAGCCAATTTAGCATTGTATCGATAGTTGAGGATTTGATAGACCTTGTCTCGAGCCCAGGCTGTTGCGGTTTCCATCCCAAGATCATCAAAAATGAGCAGAGGGCAGGTCTTGATTGTATCCAGGCTCATCTGCTTTGATCGTTTGCCATCAGAGTTAGGGCGCAACTGATCGAGCAATTCCGATACGCTGGCGAAGAAGACCGGCCGATTTGATATGATCTGGCGATTGGCAACCGCTGATGCCAGATGAGTTTTACCCGAGCCTGCCGGACCCACCAGGACCAGCCAATCTGAAGGTGATTCGGCGAAACTCTGAGTTGCCTCAAATGCTAACTTGAGACTGTCCCTTTGCACTTTGTTGGCATTCATTCCCTGTACATCAAAACTTCTGAAGCGCATGGAACAAATAGCTTCCTCACTCATACCGATAAAGTGAGTAGATGACGTCAGAGTATCTGTCTTCAAATTCAGTTCATGAGAAAGCCCTGGACTTTTAAGTCGAGTCTTTAACCGTTCATCTAATTCGTTCATAGAGATCGTGGTAACGATCGTAGCTAATTGAGCGTTAAAACGATGATTCAATACCTGGAAAAGTTTTTCCTCAGCCCATGGAGTGCTGCTATGCGTCCCCAGGTCATCGAGGATGAGTAATGGCGCGTTCTTAACGCGTTCGAAGAGATCATCATAGGTAATATCACTTGTGGGGCTGAAGGTTGTTCTCAGGTGATCGAGCAGGTCAGGGACAATGGTCCAGAATATGGGTATCCCGTCCTTAAGGC
>JABHWQ010000225.1 GCA_018657655.1 Chloroflexota bacterium
CGGTGAGTTTGCTTTTGCCCAATCCGAGCTCTGCCGGATCGATTTGGTACGTTTTAATACTACCGTCACGAAGCTCTGAAACCTTGTTTTTCCCAGTGGTGGATAGCTCATCGAGCCCATCGGCGCCGTGCACCACAAAGGCCTGCTCCGATTCCATAGCACGCAACACTTCGGCCAGTGTCTCAGTTAGATCAGCGCTATATATTCCAATAAGTTGGCGCCTTGCTCGAGCGGGATTGGCCAATGGCCCCAGAATATTGAAAAGCGTTCTCAATCCAAGTTCCTGTCTTACTGGTGTAGCGTATTTCATTGCCGGATGGAAAGCTGGCGCAAAACAGAATCCGATCCCAACTTCATCAACACACTGTGCCACCTGTTCCGGAGTAAGTTCTATCTTGACCCCGAGAGCTTCCATCAAGTCGGCACTTCCACACTGACTGGTTATTGACCGATTGCCATGTTTGGCCACTCCCAATCCTGCCCCGGCTGCGACAAACGCCACAGTTGTTGAGATATTGAATGTTCCGCTGCTATCGCCTCCTGTGCCACAAGTATCGACAACGTCAGTCCTTTTAGGATTTACGTGCAGGGCATTATCCCTCATTGTTCGGGCGCAACCGGCAATCTCTAATGCTGTTTCGCCTTTCATGCGCATGGCAGTGATAAAAGATGCAATTTGGGCCGGCGTTGCCTCGCCGCTCATAATCTCGCTCATGACCCCCGCGGTCTCTTCCATGCTTAGGTCTTCTCCCTCAACCACTTGAGCAATTGCTTCTTTTATCATTGTTTGTTATTCCTTTCGATGAAATTATGCAACAACTTACTTCCCTCTAATGTTAGGATCGATTCCGGATGGAATTGAACTCCTTCCAAAGGGTATTCTTTGTGTCTCAGACCCATGATCTCGCCTTCATCGGTCCAGGCAGAAATTATGAACTCTTCGGGAACTGGTTTTTCAGCTATCAATGAATGGTAACGCGTAGCTTCGAATGGGTTGGACAAACCCCTAAAAACACCGTTACCATCATGGTTAACCATCGATGTTTTTCCGTGCATAAGTCGCCCAGCCCGAACTACTTTACCGCCAAACGAATAGGCGATACACTGGTTTCCCAGGCAAACTCCGAGTATCGGTACACGCTGATAGAATTCTCTGATTATATCATTAGATATCCGGCCATCTTCAGGTCTGCCAGGCCCCGGAGAGATCACGATTTTTGAAGGAGCTAGTTCGGCAACTTTATCAACCGTGATTTTGTCATTACGATATACTACCAGTTCTTCCCCCAGTTCACCTATCATTTGAACCAGATTATAGGTGAACGAATCGTAGTTATCAATAACCAGAATCATTAGTCTGCCCCCTCAGCCAAAGCGATCGCCCTCTCCAATGCTTTCAGCTTATTCAAAGTTTCTTGATGTTCGGTGAGTGGATCAGAGTCGGCTACTATTCCCGCCCCCCCCTGAAGATAAACCGTATCTCCCTTCATCACGATAGTACGAATGGTGATACAGGTATCCATGTTGCCGGAAAAATCGAAGTATCCCACTGCACCAGCGTAAGGCCCGCGCTTGGTTTTTTCCAGTTCCGCGATTATTTCCATAGCTCTTATTTTGGGAGCTCCCGAGACTGTCCCGGCAGGGAAAGAAGCTCTCAGTAAAGAAAATGCGTCCTCCCCGGGATTCAACTTACCCTGCACTTCCGATACGATATGGCTCACATGGGAATATTTCTCGATCACCATTAGCTCAGGCACACTGACTGTCCCATATTGGCAAACACGGCCAAGATCGTTTCTGGCCAGATCTACCAGCATCACGTGTTCCGCACGTTCCTTGGGATCGGCCAGTAATTCATCGATCAGTTCCTGGTCCTCTTCCTCGGTTGCGCCGCGCGGACGAGTACCGGCGATGGGACGAGAAACGGCTTTGTCACCCTGTGCCTTGACCAGGACTTCCGGGCTGGACCCTATAATCTGGAAGTCACCGAAATTGAAATAAAACATATAGGGAGACGGATTCAGCATGCGTAGAGCCCGATAAATATCGAACGGTTTTGCATCTGTTTGACGTCGCAAACGCTGGGAAAGCACTATCTGGATGGAATCCCCAGCAGCTATGTATTCTTTGGCAGTACTGACGAGATCAGCGAACTCTTCCCGTGTAAAATTTGAGTTAAGTTCCCCATTTGATGGGGGAGCATCGGTAGCAATGATTGTCTGGGATCCAGGAGGTAACGGTTTGCTTAGACTGGCGATTACTTTTTCGATCTTCGATATCGCTTCATCGTATGCAGCATCCACATCGTCATCAATATACGCGTTGGCAATGATCTTCATCTTATGCTGAACATGGTCAAAGGCCAGCATGGTATCTGTGAAAAGGAAAATGCAATCCGGCAAATCGAGTTCGTCATGAGAACAACGAGGCAGTTCTTCGAAAAAATTCACGATGTCATATGACATGTAACCAACGGCCCCACCACAAAAAGGGGGCAATCCAGGAATTCTTATCGTATCTCGCTCACCAAGGATATCCTGAATCAGGTGCAATGGATCACGGTTATCCAAGTCTATTTCCTCGTGTTCTGCTCCATTTTGGATGGTAACACGTTCACCTTTGCTGGTAAGGACTTTCGAATGGCCCAAACCCATGAAGGTATAGCGTCCTAAGTTCTCGCCTCGTTCAACGCTTTCAAGTAAGAAAGTCGGCGGTTCTTGACCTAGCCTGAGAAACAGAGAAACGGGCGTATCAAGGTCTGCAGCCAGTTCACGGCAAATGGGGATTAACCCACCTTTGCGAGCCTTCTGTCTGAAAATCTCTCTATCAGGAAAATAAACAGCTGTCATTGTTTGCCTCCAAACAAAAAAAACTCCACCCCAAAGGGGCGGAGTTTAATCCGCGGTACCACCCTTCTTGACCAATGCGCTTACAGTATCGGTCATCTTTTCAGGTACGACCGTTTCCGGCGATACCCTGGGCTCTGATAACGGTGCCCTTTCCGTCAAAGCCTACTCTCCTGGTTTTGGATTTCGGTTTGCAGCTCCCAAGCCCATTCACTCTCCGCTTTAGTACCGGGTTCTCAGCTTTCCCCGGCTCTCTGTAACTCGCCTTAAGAGCTACTACTCCTGTTCACAGCCTTTAGTGTAATATTCAATTGTGCAGCAACAAATATAGCAGGCTACGAGTATTTTGTCAAATCAATTAAAATAAAGGGACAATTCTGTGGGGATTTCCTTTGAATCAGTTGCATACCTTGCCTGGTGTTGACATTTACTTGAAGAACACTATGGCATCATCATTATCAGCGCTCGTCTCCACGAGTACCATCCTAACATCGTCATTGCGACATCTCTTCTCCGGTTCTCGATATAGGCGTTTTCCAATACGAATGCCTTGAAATTCTTCGTCGATCAATATCCATGCAAGGTAGCCATATTTTTTTCCAGGCCGTTCGTTCTTTTTCGACCGTCGTACCCAGCACAAAGCCAACAATACTTTCTTGGACTTCTGCTACTAGACAATAGTTGGGATCAGTGGTGAAATACTCAGTTACTTCGTATGGGTCCCAGGTGAGGTAGCTCGTAGGGAAATCTTCGCTGGCGAAGTATTTCTCGCCCAGTCCGTAGACTGAAGGGATATCATCGATATCTATCTGGGGAATGGTGACTTTCTTGCTAGCGGCCAAATTATTCCCTCCAGTTAGGAAATTATGACCGTTCTGTTACCCTCAACTACCACACCGATACGTTTAGCGTCCGGCATGCTCGCCATCAGCTCTTCAGCATCAGATGGAGAACAGAAGATAGCCATGCCCACACCCATATTGAATACTCGATACATCTCTTGCTCGTCAATATTACCCAGTTTTTGGATAATACCGAATATAGGCGGAACATACCAGCTTCCCTTGCTAAGCTGAGCAGACACATCGGTTTTGAAGATCCTTGGAATATTGTCCAGCAATCCACCACCGGTTATGTGTGCCAAGCCTTTCACTTTAGGAAGAATTGGTTTGATTTGATTGAAGTAACATCGATGCGGTCGGAGTAATTCCTCGCCCAGTGTGCATCGGAGTTCGGGATAGAGAGCGTGGAGTGAGGACGGGGTGATATCGAACAATTTTCTAACCAGCGAGTATCCGTTGGTATGAATTCCGCTCGATGGCAATCCCAGAATCACATCGCCAGACTGTATTGATTTACCATCGATTATTTTATCCTTTTCAACAATACCCACGATGAATCCCACGAGATCGAAATCACCCTCAGCATAGACACCCGGCATCTCCGCAGTTTCACCGCCAATAAGGGCACAATTGGCATCTTTGCAAGCTTGTGAGAGGCCTTTCACAATATCTCCAACATGCTCTGGAAACAGCTTGCCCACGCCTACATAATCGAGGAAATAGAGTGGTTCGGCACCGCAAGTCAGGATATCGTTTATGCAATGATTGACAAGGTCGATACCGATGGTATCATATATTCCCAATTCAGCGGCAATTTTAAGCTTGGTTCCTACACCGTCAGCACTGGAAACAAGAACGGGATTGTTGTAACCTTTCAGCTCAAAAAGCCCTCCGAAAAAGCCGAGGTCACTAAGTACCTCGGGACGAAGTGTTGATCGGGTATGTTTTTTTATGAGATCCAATGCCCGGTCTGCAGCATCAATATCGACGCCAGCCTCAGCATAGGTTTGTTTGTCCTGCGGCTCTGGCATTTAATTCTCCTGACAGAGTTGTGGACTGAGTCTCAAGTTGTCTCCAGGGCAAACTTATCCATTTCGAGCTGAATTGGTATCGGATAGTCTCCGGTAAAACAGGCAAGACAGAACGTGTCCCTGGGAAGATCGATGGCTTCCATCAGCCCATCGATACTCAAATAGCCCAAAGAATCAGCCCCAATCCAATCGCGTATCTCATCCACTGTCTTTTGAGCAGCAATGAGTTCTCGACGGGTTGCCATATCGATCCCAAAAACACAAGGGTATCGTAAAGGAGGAGCACAAATCCTGAAATGGATTTCTTTAGCGCCTGCCTTGCGCAGGAGAGTAACGATCCTGGGAGTAGTGGTTCCCCGTACGATGCTGTCATCGACTACTACCACTCTCTTGCCCTTCAGTGCATGGGGGAGAGGGCTGAATTTCAGTCTGACACCAACATCGCGTAGCCTTTGGTCCGGCTGAATAAAAGTACGACCGACATACCTGCTTTTTAATAGGCCCTCGCCGAAGGGTATTCCAGAGGCCTGGGAGTAGCCTACGGCGGCCGCTGTTGCGGAATCGGGAACACCGATTACAAGATCGGCATCCACGGGATACTCTTTGCACAAACCGGCTCCCATCGCTTGCCTTGCCGGATATAGTTGTCTACTACCTATACGACTATCTGGACGTGCGAAATAAATATGCTCAAAAACGCAGAGTGCCCTTTCCTTGATCGGAATAACCGAAGGGTAGCTATGCAACCCTGATTCATCAATTACAACAATTTCGCCAGGTTGAATAGCTCGCTGATAATCCATGCCTAACTGATCAAGGGCACAGCTCTCGGAAGATATCGCCCATCCATTGCCATTGACCTTTCCGATGCAGAGAGGGCGAACACCCAGGTAATCGCGCACACCGAGCACCTTGTCCTTGGTCATGACAACCAGGCTATAAGCACCCTGAAGTCTTCCCATTGCATAGCGGATTTTTTCTATAATATCGCCGCTCGGAGCTGCGGCGATCATCTGGGCAATAACTTCCGAATCAGTGGTGGTATGAAAAGTGTAACCTTGCTGTTCCAGCTCTGATCTGAGATAGGCAGCATTAGTAAGGTTGCCATTGTGCCCTATTCCGATTTCACCTATTGGGCTATCGATTACGATCGGTTGAATGTTGGCAATATGGCTCGATCCGGTAGTGGAATATCGATTGTGTCCTATGGCTATATGGCCAGAGAGTTGTTCCAGCACCTCTTCGTTGAATACCTGTGATACCAGCCCCATGTCTCCATACAGAGATATATCATTTCCGTCACTGGTGGCAATTCCGGAGCTTTCCTGACCACGGTGCTGAAGAGCATAGAGGGCGAAATATGTGAGTCTTGCTACGTCCTCACTGGGAGCGTAAATTCCGAAAACACCGCAAGCCTCATGTAAGGACATATTTAATCCAAAAGATAACTACACATTCATTATAGTCCTTGGAACGATGATGGGTCAAATCCAAGTTCCGTCAAGCTTTCATTGGCTATCGAGAGGTGTTTGACATGGTAATTATTATGGGATAAACTATATGCATAGATGCACATATACATGTTTACATTCTTGGGGGATTGAGAATGCGTGAACTTATAAAGGCTTTCAAAGCACTATCGGATGAGACCCGATTAAGAATTCTCAACATATTACTGGCACGAGAATGTTGTGTATGTGAGGTAATGCAATCGCTGGATATTTCTCAGAGCAGAGCGTCACGCAACCTGGGAGCTCTATATGATGCCGGTTTTCTAAAAATGCGAAAAGACGGTCTGTGGTCATTATATTCAATCGATACTGAAGCAATATTAAGTTGTTGCCCTGATTTAGTTGAAGTAGTGAGAAAAGGGCTGGAAGGGAATGGAATCATCGCATTGGATAAAGAGAGATTGGAAAAGGCAGAGCGTATTGGCCCAGGATGCGAACCCGCATGTTGCGATTAGTTTATTAAATGGGAGGCTGGCAAATGGATAATATCGATCATGACCAGATTCGTAAGGTAGTTCGGGAGAACTACGCCAAAGTAGCCCAAGGTGGTGACAAAAGCTGTGGTTGCGCCTCTAATAGTCTTGAGCAATTACCAATGGCCAAAAGCTCTTGCTGTGGTAGCTCGCAAGATTTGGCAAAAGAACGTCCGGTTCAGGACTCCACTCGCATGGGATATTCTACTGAAGATTTGTCAAACGTTCCAGATGGCGCTAACATGGGGCTCGGTTGCGGTAACCCACAGGCAATCGCGGCATTGAAGCCGGGAGAAACGGTACTTGACCTCGGAAGCGGAGGAGGGTTCGATTGCTTTTTGGCAGCAAACCAAATAGGAAATAACGGACATGTCATCGGCGTGGATATGACCCCGGAGATGGTGAGTAATGCAAGGGGAAATGCCGCAAAATCCGGTTATGCTAATGTTGAATTCCGCTTGGGGGAAATCGAACATTTACCGGTAGGTGATAACAGTGTGGACGTTATCCTATCCAATTGTGTAATCAACCTATCACCGGACAAAGAAGCCGTCTATCAAGAGGCTTTTCGAGTTCTCAAATCATCGGGCAGACTGGCCATTTCTGACATGGTTTCCACAGCTGAAATGCCTGATGATCTGAAAGCAGATCTCGATTGCTATTGCGGCTGCATCACGGGCGCTGCTCGCATTGATGATCTGGAAAGAATACTTGCTGACATTGGGTTCGTAGACATACGCATTCAGCCTAAGGATGAAAGTAAGGAATTTGTCAGCGAGTGGGTTCCCGGTAGGAATATCGATGATTTTGTGATTTCATCCACAATTGAAGCCGTTAAACCCTGAGTAGCATTGGAGATTATTAAAAACGTTGAACACTGCCGAATTAGCTTGTCTGCAAAAAAATAGCAGGCTTTCTTTCTTAGATCGATTCTTAACTCTTTGGATATTTTTGGCGATGGGTATCGGAGTTGGGCTGGGACGCTTCGTTCCGGATATATCCGATGCCATCACCGAACTGCAAGTTGGTACCACTTCCATTCCCATTGCTGTAGGACTCATTCTGATGATGTATCCGCCCCTAGCCAAAGTGAGATATGAGGAGTTGGGCAAGGTCTTCCGCGATTGGCGTATACTTGCGCTTTCGCTGGTTCAGAACTGGGTTATCGGACCGGTTTTGATGTTCTTTTTGGCTATCATTTTTCTTCGTTCCTTTCCCGACTATATGGAAGGGCTTATTCTGATTGGTCTGGCGCGCTGTATTGCAATGGTCATTGTATGGAATGAACTGGCCAAAGGTGACTCGGAATATGCAGCTGGGCTGGTTGCCTTCAATTCGATTTTTCAAATAGTCTTCTTTTCAGTCTACGCATATTTGTTTATCACAGTCATGCCACGATGGTTTGGATTGGAGGGGGCTGAGGTAAACATAACTATCGGCGAGATCGCAAAGAGCGTATTCATTTATCTGGGCATTCCCTTTTTTGGCGGGATGCTTACCCGCTTCATCCTGTTGCGGAAAAAGGGCAGGGATTGGTATGAGCAGAAGTTCATACCCAAGATAAGCCCTGTGACCCTAATTGCTTTACTGTTCACAATCCTGGTGATGTTCTCGCTCAAAGGAGATATCATCGTTGAATTACCTCTGGATGTTGTTCGGATTGCTATACCTCTCCTTATTTACTTTGTTGTCATGTTCCTGGTCTCATTCTACATGGGGAAAAAGATCGGAGCAGACTACCCCAAGACGGCAACAATCTCATTCACGGCTGCCAGTAACAACTTTGAACTGGCCATCGCGGTGGCAGTTGCGGTGTTTGGCATCGGTTCCGGTCAGGCTTTTGTCGCTGTGATTGGCCCTCTTGTGGAGGTACCGGTTTTGATCGGCCTGGTTAGTGTGGCACTATATTTCCAGAGAAAATATTTTACTTCCACCGATTCCGAAGTCCCAGCTTGAAGGTTTACCCTACCCAACTGTTGGTGTTACCACTAACAGGGGATTGTTTCCTAGCCCCCAAAACCACCAGTTTTGTCTCCCAAGATAGCTGTACATCTGTCTCCAGTTCCGTTTGTGCTGAGCTTATCGAAGCATGAACCCGTTCCCCTTCGACCTAGCTCAGGGCGAACGGTCCAACGAGCTTTGGTAAGAAATGAGACCATGTAAAGAAACGTTGGGGATAATACACTAGGTTGCCGCTTTTCTAGCGGTGCTATAATGAAACCACGATAATCCAATGAGTGTTAGTTACGTTTACAAAGACTTCAAAAGCATAATCAACAAGCTGAAGCTTATTGATAGCTGGTTCTGGTGTCGATATACTCTTAATCCTTACAATGGCTGCGAGTTTGCCTGCACTTATTGTGATTCCCGGAGTCACAAGTACCATCTGCACCCGAGCTTTGATCAGGATATTTTCGTAAAGACCAACGTCGGTGTTATGCTGGATAACCGCATTACACGAGCCAGAACACTGTTGCCCGACGTTGTAGCAATTGGCGGCACATGTGATGCTTATCAACCCGCAGAGGCAGAGTTCGGCAATACCCGGAAATGCCTCGAAGTTCTTCTAAAACACCATTATCCCGTATGCTTCTCTACCAAGTCGCCGCTTATACTTCGTGATCTTGATTTACTATCACGAATATCTGAAGATACCTGGTGCGCTGTTGGCGTTACCGTAACCACTCTTAACGAGGAAATGGCATCCTTTCTTGAACCCAACGCACCTGATCCTACCAGCCGACTTCAGATTATTCGAACCATTAAAGAAAAGGCTCCGCAGATTCATGCAGGTATAAACCTCATGCCGATTGTTCCGTTCCTTGGCGATAGCGCGGATAACCTGGAATCTATTGTGCGTGAAGCCAAAAATAATGGCGCTGATTACATCCTTGCCGGTGGCGGTATGACTATGAGGGATAAACAGGCGGAATGGTTTCTAGGCAGAATAAATGAAAAATATCCGCGAATGGTCGAACGGTTTGCAGAACTATACGGGGCAACCTACGATCCTGATACCGGGTACTCAGGGAATTATGGACCGCGTTGGTCTTATGCGAAAAAAATAAATAGGCAAGTGATAGAACTATGTGAGAAGTATCAAATCGATCTCAGGGTCAAGCGCTACATTCCCGATGACTTTCGGAAATTGAACTACATGATTTCTGAGATGTTGCTGAACGAGGCCTATCTGGCCCAAATACAAGATAAGCCATGGAATAGCGCTGTCTGGGCAGGCCAGAATATTCAGAGTCTAAGCGAATCCATTGCTGATGTTGCCGCCAGAGGTGAGTTGCAGAACATTCGAAACGTCGGGCCGGCGATTGAGAAACGTATGATCGATTTCTTAAACGAACACTAACATCATGACAGTGGGCTAAAATCCATTGACCATTACTCGGAATGAAATATTGATGAAGAGGTGAATGATAACCGCTGGCCAGTAGGAATTTCCCCTATAGGCTATATATCCAAAGTATATACCCATGGGTATGGTGCTGATGACCTCAATTTCGGGCTTTCCGAGATGAAGAAGCACGAAGGGAACCATCTGGACAATAATACTTACTTCCTTAAGTTTTTCCTTCAACCCGAATAGTAAGAATCCGCGAAATATAAATTCCCATGAAATCTGATATGCTGTAATTTCAAGGAAATATCGAGGTAAAAAGAAATCCTCGATTGTGTAATAGTCTTGCAATGAGTTGAAGCGTGAAGCAATGATTAGGATTGGGAATGCGACAATACAGGTAACTATTACATGGACAAGCCATATTCTGTAATCCCCCGGTCTTAATCCAAAGTCCAAGGGATTTTTTCTTAACAGAATAAATATGGCAAGAAGCGGCAAAATGGCATAGAAAACGACTGCGTCAAACCAACGGGAAACTAGTGAATGGTGCTCACCGAGGATAAGGAAAAGAGCTGCACAGCTTATGATGATAAGTTCAGAATAGTTTCGGCGGAGAAAGAGTCCAATCTCTTCAAGTTCTTTGGTGACCATGCCTATTAGCCCCCCAATATGGCTCATTATACACGTTTACCTTAAGTGTCTGCAGTGTAATTATGATAGAATTTGATTGGAGTGGGTAATGAATTTCGAAGCAAACTGTAGAACCACAGCTATGGGCGTAATGCCTCATAAAGATCACAAGCGAGCACTAGAATTGGCTTTGAATCTTGATATACCTTATTGGCCCCAGCTCCCACGGATTACCTTCAGCGAAGATATGTTCGCACAGCTCGCCGATGGATTTCCAGGAACAATGACAAATCATGAAGACAAATATGTCAGTTTCAATACTGAGCGTTTCTTTGATGATCTTGCAAATTATTCTGCTAAAATGGATGATCCTTCCGCATTCTCTTTAAATGGGCACAATTCGATGACCTATCACCACTATCTGGATTCTGATTTCAGCACCAAGGTTGCCATACGCGGTCAGCTTTGCGGCCCTGTTAATTTTGGATTCAGGGTAACTGATGAAGAGAAGAAACCGATAATCTACAACGATGATGTGCGTGCATTGTTGTTCGATTTCGCTCAGAAAAAAGTTAATGCCCAGTATCAGGAATTGGTCAAGATAAACTCAAACGCATTTGTGTGGGTTGATGAACCAGGCTTGGGCTGGGTATTTAACTCATTTTCCGGATATAACGAACTCCGGGCCCAAGAGGACTACCGGTATTTTCTCGACGGATTCGAAGGTCCGAGGGCGCTTCACTTATGCTTAAACGTACATCTGCCGTATTTGTTTGGATTGGGACTGGACATTCTTTCTATAGATGCGTTTCAGTTCGAGACAATGCCAAGAGGATATGCGGAAGACATCGCGCAGTTTCTGAATAGTGGCGGGATAATGTCCTGGGGTATCGTGCCCACAGAGTCGGTCACACTCGATCCCGAATCGCCGGAAACTTTGTTTAATCGATTGGTGAGTTACTGGGAAGTCATTGCTGAAAACTCCGATATTTCCACAGAAAAGATCGCTCGCCAGGCATTGATCGCTCCATCAAAATGCTGCATTAAGAACGCCGTAATGGTTGAGATGGATGAAGCATCACGATCAGCCGCAAGTTGTACTGATCCGCAAACAGAGGAAAGTCTGGTAGAAAGGGCATTTACTTATCTGAAAACAGTCTCAGAAATGATGAGAGATCGATTTAAGTTCTAATCGATGGATTAAGAGCTAAACGTTTTTGGGAACTTTTGGTCGACCTATAAGCATATACAGTCCCCACCCAATAGGTAATATAACAACCAGTGTGACCACAGCCCAAAATATGGAATCAAACCAGGAGAGGCCTCGCTTTCGTGTGTCCCTTGCAACCCAATAAGTCACAGCGATGATCATAATGACAATGAAGACGTTGATACCCCCTAACAAACCCAATTGCCACTGGATGTCCAGATTCAAAAACATGCCAACAAGCTCCTCCGCATGTACTGATTTCTTGTGATTATAGAGATATTCGCGTGTATTGTCTATCAACTAAACGTAAACCGAGGCAATCGCTCTATTTAAGGAGGGTATCAATGCAAAAGAAAATCGTAACCAGAAAAAATGTTCCCGCGACCGATTCGCCTTATTCACCGGCTGTAATATACGATTCGCTCATTTTTGTTTCCGGGCAAGTTCCGGTAGATGCCTTAAAGGGCTCTATCACAACCGATGACTTCGAAGAGCAGGTAGAGATCACGTTTCAGAACCTTAAGGCCGTTTTAGAGGCAGCTGGGTCTTCATTGGAGGATGTAATCAAGACCACGGTTTTTCTGATCAATATGGATGATTTTGTTAAGTTCAATGGAATCTATAAGAAACACTTTCCCACAGATCGACCTGCCAGAAGTTGTATCGAGGTAAGTAGACTTCCCTTCGATGCTAAAGTGGAAATCGAAGCAATCGCCCATGTATAGTCATTTCTTTGATAGTTGAACAATGGCAACTCCTGCCCCTCCCTCCCAAGGATCACCCTCACGGAAAGATTCCACCAGTGGATGCCTCATAAGTTCGCGACGAACTTCCGCCCGAAGGGTACCTGTTCCTTTCCCATGGATTACGCGAACGCAGTAAAATCCGGCTGTATAGGAATCGCTTAAGTATCTGTCCAGTTTCAGCAGCGCTTCATCAACGGTCAAACGCCGTAACATTATTTCAGATTCGGGAGCATTCATGTTTGTCTCTTCTTCAATTTTGATATAGGCAGTTGCCAATCGAAAAACAGGATTACCATAGCTATAAGCAAGAAATTGCGCACAATAAGTACCATTATTGCCGTTGTCTCATGATAATAAACAAGGTCGAGATAGTGATCTGAGAAAATATAATCGTAATGATACGAGAATATATATTGCGTTGCTAACGCTATTGCGGCAAAGAAAACAATCAAAACAGATTTCCACCGTACAGCAATGATCGGAATCAAGGGGTATAGCCAGATAACATACTGTGGTGAAAACACTTTGTTGGTAATCAAGAAGATGATTAATGCAAGTGTTGAGTAGGTGATTAGATTCTTATGCTGTATCTCTGCATCCAACTGACCCGGACGCCACCTCTTTTGAGTATAAGCTCCGTACACTAATGCTAGTGACAAAAACACTATCAAAGGAGCAATATTGGCAAAGGTATCAGCCAGTGGTGTGATCATGTCCCATGAGCCGGCTTTATCGATAAAATCCGTTTCGATGGTCGTGATTCCCCAAAAGTCTCCCAAGAATATCAACGACGAATATGTGCTTTCTGCCTGCAAACCTCTATCGCTATGGTACGTGAATGAATCAATATATCCCCCGGCATCGATAATCATGCAAGGTATGCTGACTACGATAAGAGTAAAAGCAAAAGCCATTCCCCCCTTTAAAATATCTCGATACTCTTTTCGCCAAAGCAGATATAAAGCGAAAATCGGGACTATCACAATCGGGAATATTTTGATCATCGTTCCCAAAGCCAACATCATCCATGAAATAGAATTCCAGCCTCTGACAACGCAATAGAACGCCAGAAGTACCATTATTGAAGCAGCGAGATCAAAATGATCGATGACCGTCGGACCAAGAGCTAACAGCCCTATAGTGTAGAAAGTCAGGACACCCCACAACGAATACCCGAATCGCTTCGTCAGCGATGCTATAACCATCAACCCTACAAGATCAAATATTAGCATTTGGGCCGCAAAGACTATATGATAGTTGAGATCGCTTTGTGCCAGAAGTCTCGGGAGAAGAAATAGCGGCAGAGAAAGTGGGGCGTATTCAATATCGAAATCCTGATAGGGCAAGTCGCCATCGAATATTTGATTGGCATAGCTGTAATATAGTGATCGGCTGTCCCCTTCTGCATGATTAGGATATTCACTCTCATCAGGGAAAGCTCCCTGAAATATCACCATGAATATTACGATATGAAATATGGCGAACAGTAACACTGGCCATACCCGTTTATCACTCAACTTTAGATGCATAATAAAGCTACACAGTAGAACTTTGGAAAGGCTAATCGTATAATAGTAAATATAGAGGAGGTGTGCAATGTTGAAACTGGCTATCTCAGGAAAAGGTGGCGTCGGAAAGACCCCCCTTTCCAGTCTCCTGGCCCGAATATATGCTTCCAAAGGGCACAATGTACTGGCAATTGATGCCAACCCGGATGCCAATTTTGGTGCGGCTCTTGGTATTCCCTGGGAGGATATAGAAAAAATCACACCTATTGCAGAAATGAATGCCCTCATCGAAGAACGCACCGGGGCAAAACCCGGTACATCTGCTCCGTTTTTTAAGTTGAATCCAAAAGTTGATGATATACCTGACCGCTTCTCGATTGAAAAGAATGGTGTGAAACTCCTGATGATGGGCACCGTAGACACCGGTGGTGCCGGTTGTATTTGTCCGGAGAGCACGCTTTTGAAAGCCCTCCTTAGCCACCTCATTCTCAGGCGAGAGGACACGGTTATTTTAGATATGGATGCAGGTGTTGAACATCTCGCTCGAGGTACGGTTAGGGCTGTTGACGCCTTTATTGTTGTTGTAGAACCAGGACAAAGAAGTGTACAGACTGCCAAATCGGTCAAGAAACTGGCAGCAGATCTCGGCGTAAAAACAACGTATGTTGTTGGAAACAAGGTTAACGGCCCGGAAGATGAGGAATTCGTCAGGAAAAACTTGCCGGATTTTGAGGTCCTGGGATTCATAAGTGCCGATCCTTTAGTCCGTGAAGCCGATTTCAAAGGAATGAGTCCCTACGATACTGCTCCCAATGCAGTAGCGGAGGTAACCAAAATAGTGAACCGTCTGGAAGAGATTCAAGGAGCCGGCAATGGGAAAGAAAACAGTTAAGGATATTGACACTACTGGCAAACGAGTATTAATCCGTGTGGATTTCAATGTGCCGCGCGATAAATCAACCGGCATGATAACGGATGATGCTCGCATTAAAGCAGCGA
>JABHWQ010000200.1 GCA_018657655.1 Chloroflexota bacterium
CATGGTCAGCGGATATGGTTACGAGGCCTACATGAGGAATTCATTGCAGGTTGGGGCGGCTGGCTTCATGTTGAAGAATGCCCCCATCACCAAATTAATCAGCGCAATCCGTTTGGTGCATGCAGGAGAATCCGTCTACGACATTGAACTGTCGCGCAGGATAATGAGTCGACTATATCAGAATGGTGCTGACGATCATAAAGATTCGGCAGAATTACTGCCACGTGAGTTGGAGGTTCTCAAACAAGCTGCGAAGGGAAAAACCAACAAAGAAATCGCACACGATCTCACCATCAGTCAGCGCACAGTACAGTCACACCTTGCCAACATCTTCAGAAAACTAAGTGTCGGATCACGCACTGAGGCAGTTCTCCATGCACTCAAAGTCGGCTGGTTGACTCCTGATGACCTGCCCTGAATACATCGAATTGGCTTTGAATAATGCCAACAGATGGCTGTGACCTGCGAATAAGAATTCATTTACAAAGACTCGCTATATGAAACGATCAGACCGTTCTCTAACGATGGACTTCATCCGCTTCATGGAGAATCTCTCTGTGCAACTTTACGAATTCTCACAAGAGAACGACATCTACGACACAATCGAGAGGTCATTCCTTGAAAGAAAAGACCACAGTGGCACTGTGGTACTGCTGTTGGAAGAGGGCTCAACTCTTACAGTTTCCAAGCTGGCACTGTCTCAAGGGCTGTTGGTTGATCCAAGCAAAGCCGCTGGTATCCCCATCAAATGGAGGGGGATTGACGCAAACCAGTCGACTGTTTTCAGCGGTGTTGTTCAGGAAGAAAAAACCGTTCTGGTCAAGTTCAAGGACCTGCTCCACGAACTATCTCCATGTTCTACACATGGGCTGGTGTTGCGAAGCCAGGGACCAGGCGAATTGTGGTTCGCTCTGGTTCCAATAAGACAGCAGGGGCGAATCTCAGGCATATTTGGCGTGGCGTCACCGGAGCCGGTTGACGTCTTCCGGCAGTCGGCCGAGAACCTCTCTCGGCACCTTTCCACTGCCTTGGACATGGCCTTACAACGCCAAAGGCTGAACGAATCGACCAGGGTTCTCAAACAAAGTGAGGAGAAGTACCGAATACTTTTTGAGAGTGCCGGCGTGCCGATTGTGTACTATTCAATCGACGGTACCATCCAATTCATAAACACCGTAGGGGCCGCGCTGGTTGGCCAGATACCTGAGACCTGCGTCGGAAGGGGCGTGCATGAGATCTTCCCCAATGTGGCCGAAGCTTTCCTGAAGGCAATTGGCAAGATTGCAGAGACTTGCCAGGGTGCTGAGTTCGAGGTCGAGCTGACAACAGTCCCGTGGAAGGGGTCTCGGTCGTTCATCTGTGATCTCCAACCGGTTTTCGACGCAGAGCATAATGTCTGCGCTATTCAAACGGTATCTCATGACATTACTGAACAGAAACATCTCCGGGAAAACATGCAGGTTTATATCGCAGGAATAACCAAGGCTCATGAGGAAGAACGAAGGCGGATCGCGCGGGAGTTGCACGACGAAACGGTTCAGTCGATTACGATGGTAAGTCTGGAGGCACAGTCAATCATCAGCAACTGCAAGGGATTTGCTGATGATGCTGATCAACGGCTTCAAAGGCTGCTTGCCATGAGTGATAGTGCGTTAGACAGTGTGCGACGCATATGCCATAACCTGCGCCCCGAACTCTTAGATCAATTGGGACTGATTCCAGCATTAGAACTGATTGCTGATGAAACAACGACCCAATCACAACTGGAAATTTCGTTTTGGGTCGAAGGACAGCCCCACCGCCTGTCACGTGAAACTGAAATGGAGATGTTCCGAATAGCCCAAGAGGCGGTGCGGAATGCTGTTAAGCATTCTCGTCCGACAGAAATAATGATGCAATTGAAATTCAGTGCAGACCAGACTGAATTAGTCATTTCCGATAACGGAAGCGGGACTACCATACCTCAGAGACTGAGCGACTTGGCTAACATGGGCAAGCTCGGGCTGATTGGCATGCAGGAGCGAGCCCGATTGATGGGTGGCATGTTTGTCATAAAATCAAAAAGAGGCAAAGGCACCACTGTATCAGTGGTCCTGCCAACTTAGTGTAAATCACCTACCATCAGAATTACCAACGAACAATGGACATACCGGAAATCGGCAATTCCTGTTCACTTGCCCCTCTCCCCCGAAAACTGGCCCTATTTTCAGCGCATCAATAGAACGAGTTACGAATGAGCTTTCCCCTTTGTGGGGATAGATGATTGGCTGGGATCAGGAGCAATGGCTGGCTGGAATAGGTCCAGCACCGATAGTAGATTTTACAACGAAGATGAGGCGGGAATAGTCGAGAGACAGATTAGAATAGATATTGAAAATACAAGCCCTCATCGATGTCCTCATGTCAATATCGAGTGGCGAGATACGTCGAATTTGCTTGATTGAGTTGCTTACTTCAATCATTGTTTTTTGTTCATTGGAGAAATATGGTTCTAGCCAACGCTCTGCGTAGCACGCACCAAAAGGATATGCCGGATTAGCTGGGCAGCACTCCAATTTGACCTGAATTATAGCGGGTTTTGTGGAATGCAATTCAAACATGTTATTGCCCCCGTGATGCCCAGTGTTGTGCCAAACCAACTTTCGGAAGTAAGCTCAGGCTCAAGAGAAACCGCCCCTGTAGTCGTTGTTCACTGATTTGTTGAAACTGTCGAAAAACCCTGGCGGATAGATAATCCAGATAGCTTGGCCATTGGAAAAGGATGTGGTATAGGAAAGGTATACCAAAGAACGAAAGGCGGAAGCAATGGCCCGATATAAACCTTACGATTATTCTCAATCTATGATGATGCCTGTCTCACTTCAAGATCAATTGATTCCCGGCACATTGGAGTTTGCCATACACTATCTGGTCGATAATAATCTGGACCTGCTTGTTCTCGATAGCAGATTCAGCAACGATGACACCGGCAGGCCAGCCTACGATCCCAGGGTCCTGTTGAAAGTAGTACTGCTGGCTTACTCTCGTGGCATCATTCACTCACGAAAGATTGAAAGGGCGTGTGGAGAGAATGTAACCTTTATGGCCCTGGCTTGCGGGCAAATAGATCCATACTCAGATATCGGTCCCCTCCATCCGGCAGTACCTTGCTACTTTCTCAAAACAGGGGCTATTTAATGCCCAAGTTCAGAATAATCTCATCGAGCGATCTCTTGGGAACGTGGTGAACACTTTCTTCGTCGCGCCAATAGTTGGCACTTCCGTCTGAAGGCATTGGCTCAATAACTACTGTTTCAGCAGGTTTACCAATTGCCAGTACCAGCAGGATTTCATATCTATCCGGGATGCTCAATAATTCCCGGAGCTTTGGCTGGTTTATTGAAGCGATCATGCATCCGCCTAAATCCCTGTCCCTGGCTCCGAGCATGATATTTTGGGCAGCAATACCATGATCACACCAGAAGTTGGTGGAGATCGCTGTATCTCCGAGGATTATAGTATATGCCGCAGGACGTTCTCCTTCAGTCGGACCGTCCCAGTCTTTCAGCGCAGCAGCGAACTTGAGAGTAGAGAATATCTTTCCATTCGTTTCAGGATCACACGACAGAATATATTTCAAGGGCTGTATGTTCCTGGCTGAGGCTGAATGCCTGGCAAGATCGATCAAATCTTCAAGTGTTTTCCGTTCAACGTTTATGCCTTGGTCAAATCTTCTAAAGCTACGAGTGCTCTTTATCAGATCATCAATCATTTCTCTACCCCTCCATTCTTACTTCTATCCGACCATATAGGACCCAGTGCCCACAGCAATCAAACGGCCTTCTTCGTTATGAAGTTCCATACGAGCAACTGCTATCTTGCTGCCGGAGCGCAAAATGGTAGCTACACCTGTGAATTCCTTACCCTTTCCTGGACGAAGATAATCGATGCGTAAATCGATGGTCCCAAGCCTGCTAAACCGTTCTGCTGCTTTCTCCATGGATTGCCCTTTCATCCTACTGCGAAGATTGAAGAAACTTGCCATCCCACCCACTACGTCTAGTATTGATGCGGTTACGCCTCCATGAAGAAGGCCTCTGAAAGCATTTCCAATCAAATCCTCTTTCATGGCGAACTTAACACAGAGGCTATCATCCTTGACCCATTCGATTTCCATTCCCAATACCCGATTGAAAGGGGTTTGTTCTACGAAGAAGTACTTTGCGATTTCTATCAACTCTTTGTCATTCATGATATCCGGTATGTGATCGTAAGTTTCAGGCAGGTGTTCGGATTGATCTTGTTTTGGCATTTGCACTCTCCTGTTTTCTGTTTTGTTGTTTATCGAAATCTATGAAGATATTGCCACTATTCTTCTTCTAATTAGAACTATGGTTTGTCAATTGGCTACGGATGAAGGGGAGGGGCAACCGAATTTGAAGCGTTAACCTACGATATACGAAGCAGTTCCTACCGCTATGAGGACATCTTTATCACTATGCAACTCCATCCGAACTACCGCCATTTTTTTCCCTGTTCGCAATATGTATCCAGAAGCGGTGAACTCCTGTCCGATTCCCGGGCGCAGATAGTCCACTCGCATATCTATGGTAGCCACTTTGGTGAGTTGTTCCATCAGCTTCTCGCGGGATTTCCCTTTGACTTTTTTGAACAAATCCAGGAAAACCACAAAACCTCCCGTTATATCCAGAATCGCAGATATGACTCCCCCATGAAGCGTGCCATATACCGAGTTGCCTAACAGCTCTTCGCGCATGATGAAATGCACACACGCGTTTTCGGTATCCATAGATTCAGCGCTAAGCCCCAGCACTTTGTTGAATGGTCTTATGACATTGAAATGTTCCACCAATGCTTGGACATCCTGCTTTTTGATGCTGTTGCTCATGTGCACCCCCATATTCTGCTAACTCACCGATTATACAGGTTCGCGGCGGTATTTGCAGCAGAAACTCACATCCCATAGAAGGGACTTATGAATCAGAAAGTAATTATCTATTATATCTATTGGACTTATAGATAATGTCTATGGTACACTCGATTTTGGATTGTGTATGGTGTGGGGTGAGAAATCCCATTCCCCTATTTGGACGGAACGGCGTGGGGGAGAACGCGTGACGGTCGCGCCGCGGTCTGCAAAACCGATGGTGAACAGCCTTCGCTACTTCATGGTGGTTCGACTCCCCTCTCCCCCTCTAAATGTGATCCATAAAAAAGGTTAAATTTTGGAGGCAAAAAGTGAGTGATTATACACAAATGTGGGCAGATCTTGGTTTGGATTCCGAGGCGCACGATGCTTTGCTCAATGTACTTGGCAATGCATATCAAGATGTATTTTTATCTCAGAATGATCGCCCGGAGACTATGGGCTACTTCGATTTTGTTATGAGCGAAGTTCATGGATTGCGCATTAAGGAACTGATGGATGCCAAAGCGCAAGGAAGGAAAGTCATTGGGACATTCTGTGTCTTTGTTCCGGAAGAACTCGTCCTGGCAGCAGATGGGATTTGTGTGGGTTTATGTGCCGGTGCCGACTTCGCTGCCGATCAGGTAGAGAATTTATTACCACGAAATACCTGTGCCCTTATCAAATCATTTTTCGGCTTCAAACTTGGTAAAGTGTGTCCATACGTCGAGGCCACTGATATGGTGGTTGGGGAAACAACTTGCGATGGTAAGAAAAAGGCCTACGAGATTTTCAGGGAAATTCAACCCAATCTGTATGTCATGGAACTCCCCCAGATGAAGAACAGTCAGGATAGAGAAATGCTCAAAACTGAGTATTTGCGATTCAAGACCGAACTTGAAAAGATCACCGGAGTAACCATAGACGCAGATCGACTGAAAAAGGGTATTCAAATAGTGAACAATAAGCGCAAGGCACTGCATCGGCTTGCAACCCTTCGGGCTGCCGATCCCGCACCAATTTCCGGGCGAGATGCTCTGTTGATAAATCAGGTAGCATTCTATGATGATCCTGTCCGGTTCACGGAGTCGGTCAATAAAGTCTGTGATGAATTGGAGACTCGCATAAGCAATGTCGCGGGAGTAGCTCAGAAGGGGACGCCGCGCATATTGATATCAGGCTGTCCCATGGCCGTTCCCAACTGGAAGCTGCCAAACATCATCGAAACTTGTGGGGCGGTCATGGTTGGAGAAGAATCCTGCATTGGAGAGAGGGGCCAGCGAAATATTGTGGACGAGTCAGTCACAGATCTGGATGGCCTGATAGACGCCATTGTAGATCGATATTTCCAAATCGATTGTGCTGTTTTCACCCCAAACAAAGATCGTATTGACCACGTAGAAAGTATGGTGAAGGAATATGAAGCTGATGGCGTTATCCATTACTCTCTTCAGTTCTGCTCTCCATATATGATTGAATCTCATCCCATGGAGCAACACCTGAAGGCAAAGAACATTCCCATAATGAGGATTGAAACGGATTACAGCCAAGAAGATACGGGGCAACTTAAAACTCGTATCGAGACATTTATCGAGATGATCAAGTAACACGAATAATGATTCACGAGAGTCGCGGTCAGATCGACTATTCGATTTAGGCCGCAGACTCTATCCTCGAACTGCTTCTTTCCAACATCCAGTGAGCGGGAAGAGTCTATCCTTCATCATACTGAATGTATTGAATTGACGACTCTCCGATATCATTCTACAATAGGCCCAAGTCGAACTCCCATTGGGTCAAAACATGAAATGCATCCTTCTTGTCCTCGACGGTTTCTATTGGACATATCAGGCATGTGCATGATAGAGTACTCCCGAATCATAGCGGAGGATCAATATGGGAATGGTTGTTGACGCACGCGGTTTAGACTGTCCGCAACCGGTCATACTGACAAACAAAGCCTTTGACGAAGTGGATGAATTAGTCACTATTGTTGATAACGAAGTAGCCAGGGAGAACGTCATCAAACTGGCCAGGACTAAAGGTTTCAGCGTAGAAGTTGAGGAAAAGGAAGGCGACTTTCACCTGCATTTGACTCGTGAATCCTGCGGTATGCAGGTTGATGCCGGTCAACCTGCCAGCGGACCAACAGTACTTCTAATCGCATCAGATGGTATGGGTCGGGGCAGTGACGAACTTGGTCGAAAACTGATGACGGCTTTTGTTCAAGTACTGCATGATATCACACCCCAACCCAATACGATCATTTTTGTAAACAGCGGTGTCAAGCTTGTCGCCGATGGATCGCAGATAATTGAGGATTTACGTGCTCTTGAGGAGAATGGTATTGAACTGTTGGCGTGTGGTACCTGTCTTGGGTACTACGACCTGAAGGAGAAGGTGGGTGCAGGTAAAATCTCGAACATGTTCGAGATTGCTTCGTCTCTGTTCGGCGCAGGAAAAATCATAAACTCATAATATTCACCGCAGTGAGAAATGAGGATCAATGAATAAATATTCCTTTGTGTTTTCTGAGAACTCTGTGGTTAAATATTCAAGATGGATCAAGAAAAACCTCGTTTAACTGAATCGGTTCAGGGTTCCGGCTGAGCCTCTAAGCTCGGTCCAGGGGACCTGGACAAAGCCCTTTGCGGACTGGAGATCCCCTTCGATCCAAACTTGATTGTGGGTCTGGAGGGATTCGAGGATGCCGGTGTGTACAAACTCACAGACAATCTGGCCATCATCCAGACTGTCGACTACTTTACCCCCATTGTTGATGACCCATACGCTTTCGGGCAGATAGCCGTTGCCAATGCTTTAAGCGATGTCTATGCTATGGGTGGAAAGCCTATCACCGCCATGAACATCGTCTGTTTTCCCAGTAAGACCATGGATATCTCTGTCTTGGGAGAGATTTTGAGTGGTGGGTTAGACAAACTCAAGGAAGCAGAAGTCACCTTGGTGGGGGGGCACA
>JABHWQ010000020.1 GCA_018657655.1 Chloroflexota bacterium
AAACGTTTGACAAGCCCCTCCACCGATTCCTGATAGAGAGATCCGAAGCTGTCAACGATGTAGACCACGCTGGCCTTGCTTTCCTCTTCGATCTGTTGTAGCGCTTCGTCAAGCTCCGGGCCGCGGTCACGAGAGATGGCCATCATATTGATAGTGGTCTCATAGCCTTTATCGGCAAAATGGTTGGTCATGTGGATGGCTTTATCGATGTCCTTGACGTAGGCAGCGGTCCGGATCATGTCTACCGGGCTCTCTGCGGCAGGGGCGACATCGTCGAGTTTTACGCGGCCCACATCAACCATGACCGATATTTTGGTTCGAGATTCTATACCATCGATAACCTTTCGGATGGTATCGTCGTCACAGAATTTCCATTCACCGTATTCGCTGGGGGAGAAGAGTTCTCTGGAATTCTTGTACCCTATTTCCATATAATCCAACCCGGCCTTGGCGCAGGCTTTGTACACCTCGCGGACAAAGCGCTGGTCAAAATCGTGTTTGTTGATGAGCCCGCCATCTCGAATGGTGCAATCCAATATTTTGATCTTTTCCCGATACATAAATTGTCTCCTTAGAACAGCGGTCGAATTTGCCGCTGGATATAGCGCATAGCTAAATAATACACTTTCTGAGGGCAAAATGACAGTGTTGCGGGATTTCGTGAGTACCATTCTCCATCGATTTTGCGTAAGCACTTTGGGGGATATTAAGGTTTCAATTTTTTACCAATTGTTTACCTTCTCTTGACCGAGTTATTACCTTTTTTAACTCGCCTGTTTACCTCCCGCTGTTAATATGAGTATGTAAAGCAAAGATGACTCATTGGAGGAAGAAAATGGCAGGTTTTGATCTTGTAAGATATCACGTTCTCAGTTCGATAAGGGCATCAATAGCAGAATCGAACGGTTATGGAGAAGAAGCTGAACGGATGCGCGCTCAGGGAAACTTGAGGTTGATGGTTATGTCCGATGACGAACTTCGAGAACTCGCCAGGATGCTTTCTTATCTGCCCAGCAGGCCTACTGAAACTGTGTATGATGAACTCAAACAGGTCATTGAAGACCAGAAAGATACTGCCAATGAGTGGATCGGTGCTTTTGGTGTAAAGCCGTTCGAGGTTAAGTCCTTAAACGATATTTGACAACCCTCCTAGGAACATCCTTGTTTGTGGAAAACCCTCGCTAGTGCGAGGGTTTTCTGTTTTCAGACCTAAAACCCAATTTAGGAACCGGGAGAAGCCGTCTTGTTTTTCTCGGTGTATTCGCGAAGCCATCGGTTGAGTTCATCCAGTGCTGGTGGGTATATGTTAAACACCTCTATACTCTGTGGGAATTGAGTGCGATGTCCTTCTCTGGTGATCAATAGCCCAATTTCACCCTCTTTCAATGATTCATCGATTTTGCGGGCGATGAGTTCGAACCGTTTAGTGCTGGATGCAATATACAACTCAGACAATTTGTTTCTAGCTACTGGTCCCATGGCTACCATCAGGCATCTTTCCCAATCCATGTTCTCTGTCGCAATATCAATCTCTTCTACAACTTCGATTTTAGCTCCGTTTTCAGTTTTGGCTTTTACAAACTGGAAGCTGTGAGGGTTCAATTGTTCCAGGATGCTAAGTCCCTTTTCACCGCTTTCGAAGAGCATCTCATGATAAATTAAAGTAACTGCCCCAAGTTTCGATTCCAAATTTGCCAGCTGTTCCTTGGTCTGATCCCAGCAGCGGTTGAATATTGTCATGAAATCTTCGGGAGCATCTTTACCTGAAAACAGGAGAGGGGCTACGATAAGTTTCCTTGATCCGGAAAAGCTCTCCACCGATGGTTTTTCGATTTTTCCTAGTTCTTCTGCCATTAATAACCTCCGAGATTAACTTTCTTCTGAGTCTGCCGGGTTGCGTTTTTTGAGCCATTCTTCAATTTCGGCATGGACGTCGCTTTTCCCCACAAGCGTCTCCATCAATTCATACACCTGTCCAAATGTGCCCACCACGTCCTGAGGAGTGCTTCGGGTTGAAACGCAAGCCATGGTCAACTGACTTGCCATCATCATCAAATAAATCTTTTGCATTTCCCGTGCCTGTTTCGAAGCTTCTTGTTGCATATGATTCGTGAGGCATGCCATTAATTCGGCCTCATCGGTCACTTCACGGCCGCATATTGGACAACGCATCGTGCTTCCTCCTTTTGGGTTTTGTAATCGATGGTTTCTTCAGATACATCGGTTGAAGAGTGGAAAGGGTTTCATAATGATCTGTTTCTATTTTACACCATCCGAGTTCAGCCAGGTAGCCGGCCCTGCTCCATTCCGTATCTTCAGTCGGAAATCGTGCCAGGTTCCCCAGACTCTGTTTGAGTTGTGCCGTTTGTTCAGTGGTAATCTCGCCACAAAACAATGTCTTTTCTTCTGTAGTAGCGCAGATGTCGTCGATATTGGTCACGTATTCGGGGACCGGCTTGGTCCATTGATTGCTGTCTTTTCTAAATAGAGCAGCGGCTACCTCGCTACGTCCGACTTGCAAAATC